>NZ_JBFUHU010000035.1:0-19613 GCF_056402235.1 Cellulomonas sp. P4_B5_2 | reverse complement strand
GTCGAGGAGGCCGCCGCCCTCGCTCGGCTCGTGGACGTCGAGGCAGGGCTGGAGGCGCGGCGCCGAGCGGTCCGGGACGCCCGCCACGCGATCGACGACCTGGTCGCGGCGATCGCCGCGGACGACGAGTGGCTCGCGGCGCGGCCGGCCGCACGCACCACCCTCCTGGCGGAGCTGGAGGCGGCGCGCACCCGCGCGGCCCTGCGGGGCGACCACGAGGCTGCCCTCGCGTCGGCGACCGAGCTGGTCGTCGCGCACCGGGAGCTGGCGGTGACGGAGACGTCACTGGCGGCCGCCGTCGAGGCACGTGCGACCGCGGCGGCCGTGGCGACGGCGGCGCTGGACACCGAGCGCGACCTGCGGGCCGCACGCATCACGGGCCTGGCGGGCGAGATCGCCGCAGGMCTCGACGACGGCGACCCCTGCCCCGTGTGCGGGTCGGCGGACCACCCCGCGAAGGCGGTGCTCGACGTCGACCACGTGTCCGCCGAGCGGGTCGACCGCGCCGAGGCGGACCGCGCGAGGGCAGAGGCCGCCCTCCGGGAGGCAGCCGAGCGGTGCAGCGCGCTCACCGAGCGGGTGGACTCCCTGCGCGTCCGCGTCGGGCAGGTCACCGCCGAGGAGGCCGAGCAGCTGACGGCGCTGGCGCGCGCCGCGCTCGACGAGGCCCGGACGGCCGAGTCGGACGTGGCCCGCCTCGCCCCCGCTCTCGAGGGGTTCGACGCGCAGACGCACGGCCGGGAGACCGAACGGGCCACGGCCGTCGCTCGCCTGACCGGGGACCGGTCCGTCCTCGAGGTCACGGTGCTGGACCTCGACGCGTCCGAGGCGGAGGTCGTCGCGGGACGCGGGGATCACCCGACCGTCGCCGCGCGGCACGCGGAACTGCTGGAACGGTCGGCCGCGTCCATCGAGATCCTCGACGCCCTGGCCGAGCAGGAGGCCGCGCAGGACGAGCGCGACCGTCGCCACGACGAGCTGGCGCAGGGGTTGGCCGAGCACGGGTTCGACTCCCTCGGTGCTGCCCGGGACGCGGCCGTCGACGCCGAGGTGCTCGCCGAGCTGGACCGGATCGTCACCGCGTACGCGTCCGCGCTGGACCGGGTGGCCGCTGGTCTGGCCGAGCCTGCGATCGCGGAGCTGGCGGAGGACCTGTCGGTCGACGTCGACGGCACGCGCTCCGCCGAGACGCTCGCCCGGACGCGCGCCGAGGAGGCCGCGGGGGAGGCCCGGGTGGCCGCCGAGCGCGCCGCAGCGGCGACCGCTGCGGCCGACGATGTGCTCACGGCAGCCGAGACGCTCGCCCGGGAGGTCGAGGCCGCCGGTCCCGTGTCCCRGCTGGCGGACCTGACCGGCGGCGGCGGGGGTGACAACGCGCGCAGCCTCTCGCTGGCCACGTTCGTCCTCGTGCGCCGGTTCGAGGACGTGGTCGCGGCCGCGAACGAGCGGCTGCTGCTCATGTCCGACGGTCGCTACGAGCTGGTCCGCAGCGACGAGAAGGAGGACGTGCGCGCGCGGAACACCGGTCTGGCCATGCGCGTGGTCGACCACGTCACCGGGCAACCGCGTGACCCGCGCACCCTGTCCGGCGGCGAGACGTTCTACGTGTCGCTCTGCCTGGCGCTCGGCATGGCGGACGTCGTGACCGCCGAGGCCGGTGGCATGGACCTGGGCACGCTGTTCGTCGACGAGGGCTTCGGATCGCTCGACCCGCACACGCTCGACGCGGTACTCGCCGAGCTCGGGCGTCTGCGCGCGGGTGGACGGGTGGTGGGGGTCGTGTCCCACGTGGAGGCGTTGAAGCAGTCGATCGCCGACCGCATCGAGATCCGCCCGACCGCCGAGGGGCCGAGCACCTTGGTGGTGCGCGCGGGCTGAGGAGTGGTGCATGCGTGCGCCGGTCGATACCGACGAGCGGGCTCGACCTACCGGACGCGACGTCGGGCGATCGTCACCAGGCCCAGCCGCGGGAGGCGAGCTCGACCTCCTCGCGGAACCGCTCGGCCGGGTCACCCTTGGCCGCCGGCTGGACCTCGACGCCCGCCAGCTGGCACGCCTCCATCAGCAGCTGGTCGTAGGCCAGCTGGGACGCGATGATCCGCTCGGCGCGCGCGAACGTGTGCGGATCGAGCTCCAGGGAGCGCACGTGGTCGGCGACGACCCCCAGCCGCTCCTGCACCCGCAACGTCATGAACGGGTCGTACGTCGGGGGCCGAGGTGGACGCAGACGTGCAGCGAGGCGCTCCAGCCGGGTGGCCAGGAACGTCCGCCATCGCGGCGGCTCGTCGGGCGACGGGAACAGCTGCCAGATCGCCCCGAAGACGAGCGCCGGAAGGAAGAAGACTGCGGCGAGAATCACCCAGCTCATCGTGCGTCCTTCATCGTGCGCGTACGTCCAGGCTAGGTCGCCGATGTGACCTGCGCCACACCTTTCTGGACGTACGAGGTTGCGATGTGGTGACGCCGCCGGCTCAGCCGGGAGAGGGCACCGCGTCCGGCTCGTCCGCGGGGGCGGCGAACGCACGCGCCTTCGTCGCGGACACGTGGTCGCGCTCGGCGCCGCGGATGCTCGTCGCGAAGGCCAGCTCCGCGTCCGTGAGCTCCGCAGCAGCGACGACGCCCTCGGCCTCCTCGACCGGACCGCGCGCCCAGGACCGCCGCACGGCGACGAGCAGCACGGCCGCCACGACGATGACCCCGGCCATCACGGCACCCATCGTCACGGCGGTCGGCTCCCCGCCGAGGCTCGTGAGGGGCGCAATGACCGCGCCGAGCCCGAACTGCAGAGCACCGAGCAGCGCCGCGGCCGACCCGGCCCGGTGCGGGTTCGACGCCAGCGCGATCGCCGGTGCCGAGGGCAGGACGAACCCGGCGGTGCCGAGCGTGAGCACGAGCAGGACGGTGACGGGCCAGAAGGGAGCGCCGAGCAGCGTCGCGGCGAAGAGCGAGAGGCTGAGCACCAGGCCGGCGGCCACGGCACCGGACAGGATCTGCTCCGGGCGGAACCGACCGACGAGCGCGCCGTTCACCTGCGACCCGGCGGTGATCGCGACCGCACCGGCCGCGAAGACCCACCCGAACTCCTGCGGCGAGAGGCCGTAGCCGTCCTGGAACACGAACGTCGACGACGCGACGTAGGTGAACATGGCCGACAGGTAGAACGCGGACATGAGCGCGAGCCCGAGGAACGGCAGGTCGGTGAGCAGGTCGCGGTAGGTGCGCAGCGCCGCCCCGGTGCCGCYCGTGCGGCGCAGCTCGGCGGGCAGCGACTCGCGGAGCGTGAACCACGCCGTGACCAGCAGGATCGCGCCGGTGGCAGCGAGGAACACGAAGATCAGCCGCCAGGTCCCGAACAGCAGCAGCTGCGCACCGATGGTGGGCGCCAGGATCGGGGCGACGCCGACGACGAGCATGAGGCGCGCCATCACCTTCGACACCGCGAGGCCCTCGAACCGGTCGCGGACGATCGCCAGCGACAGGACCATGCCGGCGGCGGCGGTGAAGCCCTGCACGAACCGGAGCGCGGTGAACGCGGTGATGTTCTCCACGAGGGCGAGGCCGAGGGACGCCAGCACGTACACGGTGAGCGCACCGAGCAGAGGCCGGCGGCGACCGAACGCGTCGGAGATCGACCCGAACAGCAGCTGCCCCAGGGCGAGCCCTGCCAGCGAGGCCGCGATCGTCAGCTGGACGGCCGCGGCGGGGGAGTTCAGGTCGTCGGCGATCTGCGGGAACGCGGCGAGATAGGTGTCGAAGGTGAGAGGGCCGATCGCGGTGAGCGCCGACAGCAGGAGGACGAAGCCGACGCTCACGCGCGTCGCGGGGATCCGGGCCATGACTGACCCAAGGTTGCGGACCGCAATCATCTTCCCGGCATGTCCACTCCGTGGGACGGGGCATCGGGTGGCGTGCACCACGGACCGTCACGTCGAAGCGTCGTCGTGCCGATGATCAGGGAGTGACGGGACCGCGAGACGACGCGCCTGCACGAGTCGACGTCCCGCCCGCCGCGACGACGCGGACTCGGGGGCGCGCGGCGACGAACGCCGGCGTCGTCGGTCTGGTCGCCGTGATGCTCCTCGGCCTGACGTCCGGCTGGTCGGGCGCGCTGATGTTCGCGGCGCTGTACATCGGCGTGACGGCGCTGTACGCCGTGGTGCGCCGGCGCTCGTGGCTGGGGCCGATGCGTCGCGGGGTGTCCGCCGCGCTGCTCGCGGGCTCGTTCGCCGTGCTCGTCGTCGTCTCCGCAGTGGCGGCTCCGGCCCCCACCCCTCCCGTGGCCGCGTCGACACCCTCGCCGACCGCCGCAGGACCCAGCCCCACGGCCGACGCGAGCGTGAGCCCCGAGCCGACCGCCGAGGAGCGGGCCACGACGCCGCCCGAGCTCGAGCCGGCTCCCGAGGCCGAGCCTGCCGCCGCGCCGCCCGGGACCGCGCTCGGCACCGCGGCGCTGCTCGCGGTCAAGGGCCGCGCCCCGAAGACCGGCTACTCCCGGGACCTGTACGGCCAGGCGTGGAAGGACGTCGACCGCAACGGCTGCGACACCCGCAACGACGTCCTGCGCAGGGACCTGGTCGACCAGCTGCTCAAGCCCGGGACGAACGGCTGCGTCGTGGCGTCGGGCACCCTCCGGGACCCCTACTCCGCTGCGGCGATCGCGTTCGTGCGCGGCCAGGGGACGTCGACGGCGGTGCAGATCGACCACGTCGTCGCCCTGTCGGACTCCTGGCAGAAGGGCGCCCAGCAGTGGGATGCGCCGACCCGCGAGGCGTTCGCCAACGACCCCCTGAACCTGCTCGCCGTCGACGGAGGGCTGAACCAGCAGAAGGGCGACGGCGACACCGCCACCTGGCTACCGCCGAACACCGCGTTCCGGTGCGCGTACGTGGCCCGGCAGGTGGCCGTGAAGCACGCGTACGGGCTCTGGGTGACGCAGGCGGAGCAGGACGCGATGATTCGCGTGCTGTCGACGTGCCCGGCGGAGCCGCTGCCGCCGGCGTCGCCTGTGCCGTCGCTCACCGCTGAGGCACCCCCCGTCGCGGCCGCCCCGGACGCAGCGCCCGCAGCACCAGACCTCCCGGCACCAGCACCGCCCGCCGCGATCTCGGGACCGTTCGCCAACTGCACCGAGGCCTGGGCGGCGGGGGCCGCGCCCGTGCTCGCCGGCGACCCCGGGTACGCGCCCAAGCTCGACGGGGACGGCGACGGTATCGGCTGCGAGAAGCGTCCCTGACCAGCGGAGCGGGCCGGTGCCCCCTAGCGTGAAGCCGTGAGCGTGCGCGGAGCGGTGGCCGGGGGGATCGTCGTCGTCGTGGTGCTTGCCGCCGGTGTGCTGGTGGCGGACCGGGTGACGCACTCGACGGCGGAGCGGCGGGTGTCCGAGGCGATCGAGCAGAACCTCGACGTCGTGGGTACCCCGACGGTCGACATCGGCGGGTTCCCGTTCCTCACCCAGCTCCTGGCCGGCTCGGTGGACGAGGTCACGGGCGCGGTCGACGGGGTCACGCTCGAGGGCATCGACGCCACTGACGTGACGATCGACGCGCAGGACGTGACCACCTCCGAGCCGTACACCCTGGGCACCGCGACGATCGCTGCGACGCTGCCGACGGCGTCGATCGAGCAGATCGTCGCGGACCGCTCGCAGCTGGACATCGCGGTCGCGGTCGACGGTCAGGCGTTGACTGCCTCGGGCACGGTGCTCGGGCTGGAGCTGGCGGCGAACCTGGTGCCGCGGGTCGAGGACGGGCGGCTGCTGGTGACCGTCGAGAACGTGCAGATCGCGGGGCTGACCGTGTCGGTGGACGACCTGCCGCGGGCGATCGGCAACCGCCTGACCGACATCGAGATCCCCGTGAGCGGACTCCCGGAGGTCCTCGTCCTCTCCGACGCGACCGTGGTCGCCGACGGTGTGCGCATCACCGCGAACGGCACGGACGTCGTCCTGCCCACCGAGGCGCCTCCCGCTCGGTAGGGTCCGTCCTGCCCGCCCGGCTGGGTGGTCGACGACGGACGAAGGACCCCCGTGGACTGGCTCGGCGACGCCTGGCAGGACATCACGACGCCCCAACCGGTGCCGTCGAGCACCGTGGTGCTCCTCACCGCGGCGGGGGTTCTGCTCGTCCTGCTCGTGCCGACGGCGTGGCACGTCGCCCGGCACGGGCTGACGATCGTGCACGAGGCGGCGCACGCCGGCGTCGCGGTGCTCGTCGGCCGCCGCCTCTCGGGCATCCGGGTGCACTCCGACACCTCCGGCCTGACGGTGTCGGTGGGCAAGCCGCGAGGTCCGGGCATGGTGGCGACGGTCGCCGCGGGGTACCTCGGCCCGGCAGTGCTCGGCGTCGGCGCGGCGTGGCTGCTGTCGCGCGGGTACGCGGTCGCGCTGCTCTGGATCCTGCTCGTGGTGCTGGTCCTCGTGCTCGTGCAGATCCGCAACTGGTACGGCCTGTGGTCCGTGCTGGTGACCGGCGCGCTGCTGGTCGGCGTGACGGTGTGGGGCTCGGCGACCGTGCAGAGCGTCGCGGCGTACGCGATGACCTGGTTCCTGCTGCTCGGTGCCCCGCGCGCGGTGCTGGAGATGCAGTCGGAGCGCCGGAGGGCGCGGCGGCGCGGGGTGGCCGACACCTCCGACGCGGGCCTGCTGGGCCGGCTGACGCACACCCCCGGCTCCCTCTGGGTGGGCATCCTGCTGCTCGTCTGCCTGGCCGCCCTCGCCCTCGGCGCGATCTGGTTGATCGGCCTGCAGGTCTAGAGCGTGCGCCGCATGATCGGCCGCTCCGGCGACCGTCGCGCCACCTCGACGAACCCCGCCGCGGCGAACGTCGTCGCGTAGCCCGTGCTCGTCGCGCTGGGGGAGACCGACCCGTCGAGCGGGTAGGCCTCGACCGCGGGCGCGCCGGCGGACCGGGCGAGCTGGACCGCCCCGGCGATCAGGTCGGACGTGACCCTGGCGCGACGATGGCCCTTGCGCACGTAGAAGCACGTGATCGCCCAGACCGGTACGTCGTCGACGCGCCGCAGCCRCCACTGGCGGTCGATCGCCGGGACGGTGTCGCGCGGGGTGATCTGGCACCAGCCGACCGCGACACCGTCCCGGAACGCGAGGAGCCCCGGCGGCGGACCGCCCGCCACGACCGCGTGCAGGTCGTCGCGGTTCTGCTCGGCGGTCCGACGCCGGTACTCCGGCCCGATCCGCCACGCCATGCACCAGCACCGCGCCGCGGGACCGCCGTGGTCCAGCAGCTCCTCCAGCGCCGGCCAGCGGTCCGGCGTCAGGGGGAGGACCTCGGTCATGCCGTGCGACCGACGACGCGGGGGTGGTCCTTCCACGCGGGCATGGTCGCCATGTACGTGAGCGTCTCGGTCTCCAGCTGCTCGCGGGGGGCCGACGGGTGCTGCCGCGACTGCCAGCCGACCATGCGCTCGAAGCGCTCGTCGAATGCCTGCAGGTTCCCGTCCGCGTCGGTGCAGTACGCGCAGTACTGGCCGGACTCGATGGGCATGCCGCAGCTGTCGCAGTGCAGGTCGTGCGTCGTCATGGTCGTGCTCCTTCGTTGAGGGCGTGCAGGATGCCGACGAGGGCCGTGCGGTCCTCGGCGGACAGGGTCGCGGCCGCGCGCGCGATCAGCTCGGTGGACAGGACCTGGCGGTCGCGGTCCAGGGCGTCGAAGCCGGCCGGGGTCAGCCAGACGAGCGTGCGACGCCGGTCGTGGGGATCGGGCTCGCGCGCCAGCAGGTCCTTGGACTCCAGCTGGGTGACGATGTCGCTCACCACGGACTGCGCGCGGTCGAGGTGCTTGGCGGCCTCGCCGACGGTGAGCGGTCCGGCGTGCGCGAGGTGCAGCAGGACCGCCCGCGACGCCCCCGACATCTGCGACCGTTTGCCGTCGCGACGGTGGAACCGCAGGTAGGCCTGCTGGAACGCCTCCTCGAACGCGCGCGCGAAGGCCTGCGGGTCGTCCGTGGGCTCGGGGGAGGTCATGGGCGCCACGCTGCTCCTGACACGATTCATCGTCAATCCCGATGGATGATCGTCGGGTGATCCTGGTGCGCGGCGGCCTGCTGGCCCGTGACGAGCTGGTCCGCGCCGACCTGCGGGTGGTCGGCGACCGGATCACGGAGATCGGTCCGGACCTGCCGGTCGACGGTGCGGACGTCCTCGACGCGGGCGGGCTGGTCGTCCTGCCGGGGTTCGTCGACGCCCACGCGCACGCGGATGCCGGGGTGCTCGACCCCGACGTGCAGGCGGCGCTGACCCACCAGGGAGTGACCACGGTGGTGCTCGGCCAGGACGGCGTCTCGTTCGCGCCCTCACCGCCGGGGTCGGGGGCCACCGAGTACGCGGAGCGGTACTTCGCCGCCATCAACGGCACGCACCCGACGTTCCGCGGCGGGACGGTCGCGGACCTGCTGGCGACCTACGACCGCGCCACCACGGTGCACACCGCCTACCTGGTCCCGCACGGGACGCTCCGGTACGCGGTGCTGGGGGCGGACGACCGACCTGCCCGGCCCGACGAGGTCGCGGCGATGGCCCGCCTGCTGGAGCAAGGGCTCGACGACGGCGCCCGCGGGATGTCGACCGGGCTCGAGTACGCGCCCGCGTCGTCCGCGGACCGCGGGGAGCTGCTCGCCCTGTGCGAGGTGCTGGCTAGGCGGGGTCGGCCGCACGTGTCGCACATGCGCGGGTACGAGGACAAGGCCCCCGCGGCGCTCGCGGAGCTGCTCGACCTGGCCCGCGCCACCGGCGTCGGCACGCACGTGTCGCACTACCACGGGCCCGCCGAGCGCCTCGGCCCGCTCGTCGACGACGCCTTGGCCGAGGGCGTCGACCTCACCTTCGACGCGTACCCGTACCTGCGCGGTGCGTCGATCCTCGCCCTCGTCGCACTCCCGGACTGGCTGCCGCTCGCCGACGCCGACCGCACGCTCGCTCTCCTGGCCGACCCCGCGGTCCGCGACCGGCTTCCCGCGCACGACGACGTCTGGCCGCGGGTGACGCTGGCGTGGGTGCCGGGCATGCCCTGGGCGGAGGGGCTGTCGCTGCTGGAGGCGGCGAGCCGTCTCGGCATGACCCCCGCCGACGCCGTCCTGCACCTGCTGGTCACGACGAACCTGCAGGTGGGCTGCGTGTTCGCCCAGCCGCCGACGAACTCCGACGAGTCCATGCGCGCCCTGCTCCGGCATCCCGCGCACTGCGCCGGGTCCGACGGCATCTACCAGGGCGGCCACCCCCACCCGCGCGGCTGGGGCACGTTCGCTCGCTTCCTCGGCCGGCACGTGCGTGAGCTGGGTGACTGGGACTGGCCCACCGCCGCGACGCACCTGTCCACGACGGCCGCACGGCGGTTCGGCCTCGACGACCGCGGGACCCTGCAGCCGGGCGCGCGGGCCGACGTCGTGCTCCTCGACCCGGCGACGGTCACCGACCGGGCCACGTACGACGAGCCCCGCAGGCTGGCGTCGGGGGTGCAGGCGGTCCTCGTCGACGGCGTCCCGACCCTGCGCGACGCGCGCCTCACCGGCGCCCTCCCCGGTCGCGCGGTCCGCTGAGGAAGACTGTGCCCGTAGCGCTCACCACCGAGAGGCAGTGCGATGACCCGCGAGAAGATCAGCACCCCCGACGCGCCGCAGCCGGCGGGCAACTACTCGCAGGGGATCCGGCTGGGCAACCTCGTGTGGACCGCGGGCTTCGGGCCGCAGCACCCGGTCACCGGCGAGATCCCCGCGTCGGTCGCCGAGCAGACGCGGCAGGTGCTCCGGAACGTCGAGGCGACGCTGGTCGCGGCCGGGCTCGACCTCGGTGACGTGCTGAAGACGACCGTCCACCTGGCCGACCTCGCGGACTTCGCGGAGTTCGACGAGGCCTACGGCGAGTTCTTCCCGTACCCGAAGCCGGCGCGCACGACGGTGGGCTCGCAGCTGGCGGGGATCAAGGTCGAGATCGACGTGATCGCCGGCCGGCTGACGTCCGACGACGACTAGGTCCGCCCACCGCTAGAACCAGGTGGTGACGACGTCGACCACGCGGAGGTCGGCGTCGAGCACCGGGATCACCCGCCACTTGTCGAACGCCGTGCACGGGTGCGAGATGCCGAGCTCGATCAGGTCGCCCACGCGCAGCTCGGTGCCGGAGCCCTCCAGGTAGGCGTGCTGGTCGTTGGTGCGCGTGACGGTCCAGCCCTCGATGTCGACCGGGTCCCCGGAGGGCCGGTGCCGGCGCAGCGGGACCGGGAGGCCGGCGTCGTACGGGACGTCGCGCTTGCCGGCGCCGACCAGCGCGAGCCCGGGCTCGGGGGTCGACGACACCTGCGCCCAGACCCGCAGCGCCGGGTGCAGGTCGCCGGCGATGCGGGTGAACGGCGTCGACGCCACATAGGTCCCGTGGTCGTGCGTCACGTAGGAGCCCGACCGCACGATCGTCACGCTCGGGACGCCGGCGATCTCCGACCCGCCGAGCACCTCCGCGACGACGTCGAAGTAGGCGGACCCGCCGGCGGAGAGCGCCACGTGCTCACCGAGGAGTCCCGCACGGACGAGCATCTCCGCCACCGCGCGGACGTCGGTGAGGAACGCCCGCGCTGCGTCGACGTCGCCGAGGCCGCCCTCGTAGGCGCTGACCCCGACGAGCTCGATCCCCGGGACCCCCGCCGCGCGCTGCGCCACCGCGAGAGCCTGGTCGCCGGTGCGCACGCCGGTCCGACCGCCGTCGAAGCCGACCTCCACCAGCACGCGCAGGTGGCCGTCACCCACCGCGGCGGCAGCGGCGTCCACCGCCTCGACGGAGTCGACGCACAGGAGGATCTCGGCGTCGGCGGCCGTGGCGATCCAGCGCAGGACGGTCGGGTCGAGCACCTCGTTGGCCACCAGCAGCCGACGCACACCGAACGAGTACGCGGCGAGCAGCTGGTTCCCGGTGGCCACGGTGATGCCCCAGGCCCCGGCGTCCAGCTGCGCGGCGAACAGCTCGGGCGACATCGTCGTCTTGCCGTGCGGTGCGAAGACGAGGCCGTGCTCGGCGGTGAACGCCGCGAGCTGCGCGACGTTGTGCGCCAGGGCGTCGGCGTCCAGGGTCATCGCGGGCCAGGTCAGCGAGCCGTCGGTGAGCGTGTGACCCGCGGCGACGAACTCCGACCGGGTCACGGGGGTCGGCGCCCAGACGCCCTTGGTCGTGGGGCCGAGCAGCAGGGGAGGCAGGCGCAGCGTCATGGTGGCTTCACCGTACCGACGACGCACCGTCCGAGCTCCCGGTCCAGCGCCTCACGTTCCGGGGCGGTGACCCACAACCCGTACGCCGCCTTCACGCGCACCTGCCGCAGCGCGTAGACGCAGCGGTACCCGCGGTTGGGCGGGAGCCAGGTCGCCGCGTCGCCGGCGCCCTTCTCCTGGTTGGCGGGACCGTCGACGGCGAGGAGGTTGGCGGGGTCGTTGGCGAACGCCTCGCGCTCGGCCGGCGACCACTCCTGCGCGCCGGTCTGCCACGCGTGCGAGAGCGCGACGACGTGATCGATCTGGACGGCCGCCGAGTCGGGTCCGCGAGCGAACGGGACCGGCACGCCGGTGTAGGGGTCGTCGAGCGTGCCGCTGAGGACCACGCAGTGCTCGACCACGGTGTCCAGGAGGTCCCGCCGCAGGATGTCGTTCCGGGTGTCGCAGCCGTTGCGGTCCACGTCGGCCCACGCCTGGCCGAACCGTTCCCGGGCGTACCCGGTGCTCGGTGCCCTGCCGCGGACGGGGAGGGCGTCGAGCGCCGCGTGGCCGGCGGCGAGGTCGTCGGCGGTCACCGCGTACCGGGCGGCGACCCGGGCCTGGGACCAGGCGGGTGCGCCGGCTCCGATCGCGACGCAGACGACGAGGCCGACGAGCCACGGGCCGGGGCGCTGCCAGGAGGTCACCGTGCCAGGGTGGGCATCGCGTGCCGCACGCAGGGCCTCTCTTGTGGACCGCCGGGGCTGGGGGCGGCTCGCTTGACTTCGAGTGCACTCGAAGGCGCACCATCGACGCCATGAGCGTCGTGACGGACCGGGTGACCCTGAGCATCGCCGAGGCGGCCGAGGCCACCGGCCTGACCACCCACACGCTGCGCTACTACGAGCGTGACGGGCTGCTGCTCGACGCGGTCGACCGGGCGTCGTCGGGCCATCGCCGGTACTCGGACGACGACCTCGGCTGGATCCGGATGATCACGCGCCTGCGTTCCACCGGCATGCCGATCCGGGAGGTCCGCCAGTACGCCGACCTGGTCCGGGCGGGCGACGGCAACGAGGCCGAGCGGCTCCAGCTGCTGGTCGCGCACCGCGACCGCGTCCGGCAGCAGCTGGCCGAGGTGGCCACGCACCTGGAGGCGATCGAGCTCAAGATCGGCCTGTACGAGCGCAGGACCTGCACGAACGCCTGACATCACCTCCGCAGTGCGGCACGTACGGTCGCTCACGTGACCGACAACCGCTCGCGTGGAGACCTCGTTCCGCTCAGAGGAACGAACCCCTCACGCGAGAGGGTGCGGCCGCTCGCCGCGCTCGCGGCCGCCGGGCTCGTCGCGCTCGGGCTCCTCGTGTCCCGGCTCGACCACCCGCTCGCCGATCCCGTCGGCGACGCCCTCTACGCCGCGTTCGTCTACGCGCTCCTCGTCGTCGTCGCCCCCCGAGCGAGAGCGGGGATCGTCGCGGCCGCAGCCTTCGGGCTCTGCTCGCTGGTGGAGCTCGCACAGCTCACCGGGATCCCCGCCGCAGCGGTCGACGCCGTGCCCGCCGCCCGCTACGTGCTCGGGACCACCTTCGCCGCCCTCGACCTCGTCGCGTACGCGGTCGGTGCAGCGCTCGGGGCGTTCGTCCGGCGGCTGTCGGTTGTGCCAGGCTGACCCAGCCTGAGCCGGATCGAACAGTGGAGCGCCGATGGATCCGTCGTACAGCCTGGCCGTCCGGCTGACCTGCGAGTTCATCGGCACCGCGATCCTCATCATCCTGGGCAACGGCACGGTCGCGAACGTGCACCTCAAGGGCTCCAAGGGGTACCGCGGCGGATGGTCGCTGATCGCGATGGGCTACGGGTTCGGCGTGATGATCCCCGCGATGATGTTCGGCGGGATCAGCGGCAACCAGATCAACCCCGCCTTCACGCTCGGGCTGGCCGTGTGGGGGCTGTTCCCGTGGAGCGAGGTGGCGCCGTACATCGTCGCGCAGATGCTCGGTGCGATGGCCGGCCAGATCGCCATCGTGGTCACGCACAAGCCGTACTACGACATGACGACCGACCCTGCGGACATCCTGGCGACGTTCTCCACGGTCAACGCGGTGCACTCGCGGCTCAACGGGTTCCTGTCGGAGCTCCTGGGATCGGTCGTGCTCTTCTCGTGCGCGCTGGCCATCGTGCACTCACCGCTCGCGGTGAACGAGCCCGCCGTCGCCCACCTCGCGCTCGGGTTCCTGGTGTGGGGCCTCGTCGCCGGCCTCGGCGGTCCCACCGGTCCGGCGCTCAACCCCGCGCGTGACCTCGGGCCCCGCCTCGTGCACGCCTTCCTGCCGCTGAAGCACAAGGGCCCGTCCGACTGGGGGTACTCCTGGGTGCCCGTGGCGGCCCCTCTGCTGGGCGGCATCATCGGCGTCGGCGGCTGGTACCTCCTGCTCGGTTGACGCCAGCGCAAGACGAAACCTGCTGTGTACCGGCATGCTCGTCCCCGGGGGTGATCGGACATGGCCGTGGACACCAGCATCTTCCGACGCAAGTCGGTCGAGGACTCCATGGAGGAGTCGCTCGATCCCGAGCGGGCGCTGCGCCGGACGCTGACCACGTGGGACCTGATCGTCCTGGGTGTCGCGGTGGCCGTCGGCGCGGGCATCTTCTCGGTGGGTGCGACAGCGGCGGCGAACTACGCCGGGCCGGCCGTGATCCTGTCGTTCATCATCGCCTCGATCGTGTGCGGGCTGGCCATCATGTGCTACGCCGAGTTCGCCTCGACGCTGCCGGTGGCCGGGTCCGCCTACACGTTCTCCTACGCGTCGATGGGGGAGTTCGTCGCCTGGATCATCGGGTGGGACCTCATCCTCGAGATGCTGCTGGGCTCGGCGGTGATCGCGAAGTTCTGGGGCGTCTACCTGGCGGACGCGTTCAGCCTGTTCGGCGTCGACATCCCGACCACGTTGCAGGTCGGCCCTGTGGACGTGGACTGGGGGCCGGTCGTCATCGTCGGGATCTTCACGGCGCTGCTGGCCCTCGGCACCAAGCTCAGCACCCGCGTCAACAGCGTGTTCACCATCATCAAGGTCGCGATCACGATCTTCGTCATCGTCGTCGGGTTCTTCTACGTGAACACGGCCAACTACTCGCCGTTCGTGCCGCCGTCGCAGCCTGCGCCGGAGCGCACCTCGCTCGAGCAGCCGGTGTTCGCGTTCCTGTTCGGCCTCGAGCCCACCGCGTACGGCGTGATCGGCATCCTGTCCGGCGCGGCGCTGGTGTTCTTCGCGTTCATCGGCTTCGACGTCGTCGCGACCACCGCCGAGGAGACCAAGAACCCGCAGCGGACGGTCCCGCGCGGCATCCTCGGCGGTCTGGCGATCGTGACCGTGCTCTACATCCTGGTGACGGTGGTGGTGACCGGGATGGTCTCCTACACCGAGCTCGCGGCGGCCGACACCCCGTCGCTGACCACCGCGTTCGTCCTGGTCGGCGCCGACTGGGCGGGCCGCGTCATCTCCGTGGGGATCCTGGTGGGCCTCACGTCGGTGCTCATGGTGCTCCTGCTTGGCCTCACCCGGATCGTGTTCGCCATGAGCCGCGACGGGCTGCTGCCCCGCGGTGCGTCGCGGACCTCCCCCAAGTACGGCACCCCGGTCCGGCTGCAGATCGGCGTCGGCATCGTGGTCGCGATCATCGCGGGGCTGTCCGAGGTGGAGCTGCTCGAGGAGATGATCAACATCGGGACGCTGTCGGCGTTCGTGCTGGTCAGCTTCGGCATCCCCGTCCTGCGCAAGCGGCGCCCGGACCTCACGCGCGGGTTCCGGGTGCCCTGGTCGCCGGCGCTGCCGATCGTCGCCGGGGTGGCGTGCCTGTGGCTGATGGTGAACCTGACCACCCTGACCTGGCTGCGGTTCCTCGCCTGGTTGGCGGTGGGGGTGGTCATCTACTTCGCGTACTCGTACCGGCACTCGATCGCCGCGAACCCGCACTTCGACTCGCGTACGGGCGCGAAGCTCTAGTCCTCGATCGGCTCCAGCACGAACACCGGGATGAGCCGGTCCGTCTTCGTCTGATAGCTGTCGTACGACGGCCAGACCTCGTTGGCGCGCGCCCACCACTCGTCGCGCTCGGCGCCGCTCGTCTCACGCGCGAGGTAGTCCTTCTTCACCGCGCCGTCCTGGAGCTCGACGTGCGGGTGCTCGACCAGGTTGCGGTACCAGGCAGGGTTCTCGGGGGTCCCGCCCTTCGATGCGACGACCGCGTACCGGCCCTCGTGCTCGACACGCATGAGGGCCGTCTTGCGCAGCTTGCCGCTCGTGGCACCCACGGACGTGAGCACGATGACCGGCTTGCCGTGCAGCGTGTTGGCCTTCTGGCCGCCGGAGCGCTCGAAGGTCTCGGCCTGCTTGCGGGCCCATGCGGAGGTGCTGGGGGCGTACTCACCAGTGAGAGGCATGTGAACCGGAACCCTCGTGCCGGGCACGCGCATTCCCTGGAGGCTCAAGTGCCTGTCCCGGGCAACCGATGAGGGCGTCACAGGGCGCGCTCGGCGCTCACGGAGAATGGAGCCCCAGCTGTGAAGTTCAACCCGCCGCCGAACTGGCCGGCACCTCCTGAGGGGTTCACGCCCGAGCCGGGTTGGACGCCGGACCCGTCGCTGCCCGCCCCGCCGCCCGGCTGGCTCCTGTGGGTCGAGGACGACGTCACGCTCGCGGGGGAGACCACCGAGGGGACGCGGCACTACAAGCAGGCCGTCACCTCGTTCTGGGTCGGCATCGGCTTCTTCCTGGCCGGCGCGATCTCCACGATCGTCACGTCGAACTCGACCAGCGGGATCTACTGGTACGGCGGCATGATCGTCGGCGTCATCTCCCTCGTCCGGGCGTTCACGGCGTACCGGTCCGCGCGCAAGGAGGGGGCCCCGTCGCTGCGAGGGACCGCCAGGATCGTCGCGATCGTCGGGCTGGTGCTCGTGGTGGGGTCGGGCGTCACCGCCGCCGCCTCGTTCTTCGGGCAGGAGAGCCTGTCCGCCACCGCCGGCTCGTGCTGGCACATCGACGACGAGGACACCGCCCTGCTGGTCGCGTGCGAGGACGCGCACGAGTACAAGGCCGTCTCCCTGGTCGACGACATCGAGAAGTGCCCCGAGGACATCTACCTCGACGGCGACGACGCCGGCACGTACCTCTGCCTGCAGCAGGACTGACGAGTGCGACGCCCCCGGTCGGGGGGCGTCGTCGTCACTTCTTCTGCTCGTCCAGGTAGTCCTTGGCCTTCTCGACGACGCTGTCGACCGTGCTGTCCTGGCTGTCGTTGGTCCGCGCCTTGACGGCCTCGCCGGCCTTGTCGAGCGCGTCCTTGGCCTGCTCCTCGTGCCCGCTGAGCGCGTCCTTCGCCTTGCCGACCAGATCCTCGATACCCATGGCGCTGTCCCTTCGTCTCGTGACGCGTCTCAGTCTGTGACCTCGACCGCGGGAGCGCCCGACGAGCCGTGCTCGACGGTGGTCCGGGGCATGGCGGCCGCGGCCGCGACCGTGGCCAGCGCGACCAGCGTGACGGCGCCGAACGCGAGCGTGACGGCGTCGCCGAACTGCGCCGGGTCCTGCGCGGGGGTCTCACCGTTCATCAGTGCGTTGACCAGCGCTCCGAGCGCCGCGACGCCCACCGCGCTGCCCATGGACCGCGCGAACAGGTTGGCCCCCGTGACCACCCCCCGGTCGCCCCAGCCGACGCTGGACTGCGCGGCAATGAGGCTAGGGGACGCGACGAGCCCGAGCCCGACGCCGGACACGAAGCACGCGAGGCCGACGGCCCAGACCGAGGGGTGCAGCGAGGCGAGCACGAGCCCCGCGGTGCCCAGCACCACCACTGCGGACCCGATGAGCATCGTGGTGCGGAACCCGAGCCGCAGGAAGAGCCGGCCCGACTGCGACGCCGCGATGGGCCAGCCGATGGTCAGCGCCGCGAGCGTGAGCCCCGACGTCAGCGGCGAGACGCCGAGCAGCGCCTCCAGGAACGTCGGCACGTACGAGGTGAGGCCGATGAGGATGATCCCGACGCCCACCCCGACCAGCGCCGAGGCCCGCAGCAGCCGCCTCGAGAACACCCACAGGGGCAGCACCGGCTCCTCCGCCCGCTGCTCCACGCGGACGAACGCGACGAGCAGCAGGGCGCCGACGGCGAACGCCCCGACGCTCGGCACGGAGAGCCACTCCCACGCGTTCCCGCCCTCGAGCAGCGCCAGGATCAGCAGGCTCATCCCGGTGGTGAGCAGCACGCCGCCCGCCCAGTCGATCCGGTGCCGGGTGCGCTCGACCGTCTCGTGGAAGTACCGGACCAGCAGCCACGCGGCGGCGAGGCACAGCGGGATGTTGACGAAGAAGATCCAGTTCCAGGACAGGAACTCGGAGAACAGCCCGCCGAGCGTGGGACCGACCACCGACGAGACGCCCCACACGCTCGCGATGTAGCCCTGTGCCTTGGCCCGCTCGGCGACCGTGTAGATGTCGCCCGCGATCGTGATGGCCATCGGCTGCACCGCGCCGGCGCCCAGACCCTGCAGGGCACGGAACGCGATGAGGGCGGGCATGCTCCACGCGAACCCGCAGAGGATCGAGCCGAGCAGGAACAGGCCGATGCCGAGCAGGACCACCGGCTTGCGGCCGATGGTGTCCGCCAGCTTGGAGTAGATCGGGACGCTCACGGCCTGGGTGAGCAGGTAGACGGAGAACAACCACGGGAAGCTGGTGAAGCCACCGAGGTCCGCGACGATCGTCGGCACCGCGGTGGCCAGGATCGTCGCGTCGATGGCGACCAGGCCGGTGGTCACCATGATGGCGACGAGGATCGGGCCGCGGTCGGAGCGGAAGCCGACGCCGGTGCTGCTCAGGGGTACCTCCTCGGTGGTGGTTCTGGCTCGACCCTAGGCTGGCGGTGTGACGCACCAGTACGCGATGACCGGGTTCACCGTCCGCGACCACCGGGTGGAGGTGCCGGTCGACTGGTCCGCACCGGAGCGCTTCGGGTCGATCGAGGTGTTCGCCCGCGAGCTGGTGGACCCGGAGCAGGCGTCCGACGACCTGCCGCTGCTCCTGTTCCTGCAGGGCGGGCCCGGCGGTCAGGGTCCGCGGCCGCTCGGCGGCGGCTGGATCGCGAAGGCGCTCGAGAGGTACCGCGTGATCCTGCTGGACCAGCGGGGGACCGGGCGCTCGTCGCCGGTGGACGGGCGGGTGATCGGCGGGTTCGACGACGCCGCGCAGGCCGGGGACTACCTCGCGTGCTTCCGCGGGGACGCCATCGTCGAGGACGCCGAGCACCTGCGCCGGACGGTCTACGAGGGCCGGCAGTGGGCCACCCTCGGGCAGTCGTACGGCGGGTTCCTCACGCTCACCTACCTGTCGCGGCACCCCGGCGCGCTCACCCGCTGCTTCGTGACCGGCGGGCTCCCGCCGGCGACGGCCACCGCGGAGGAGGTCTACGCGCACACGTACCGTCGGCAGGCGGCGCGCAACCGCGAGCTCGCGCGCCTGCACCCGGCGGACGTGCCGGTGCTGGGGCGGATCGCGGACCTGCTCGGCGAGCGCGACGCGGTGCTCCCGAACGGCGACCCGTTCACGCCCGAGCGCCTGCAGCAGCTGGGCATGCCGCTCGGCATGAGCACCGGGATCGACGAGGTGCACTGGCTGCTGGACACCGCGCTCCGCGCCGACGGCGGTCTCTCCGACGGGTTCCTCGCGGCGGTGGCCGACCAGACCGGGTTCGACGGCGGGCCGCTCTACGCGGTGCTGCAGGAGGTCATCTACCACCAGGGCGACCGGGAGCCCGGCTGGGCGGCGCAGGCCGAGCACGACCGGTGGCCGTCGTTCGCCGCGGCCGCCCGCCCGCTGCAGCTCACTGGCGAGGTCATCTTCCCCTGGATGTACTCCCAGCACCGCGCGCTGCGCCCGTTCCGCGGGGCCGCCGAGGAGCTCGCCGCCCGGACGTCGTGGCCTGCGCTCTACGACCTGGGCCGGCTGGCGTCGAACGAGGTGCCGGTGGCGGCCGTGCAGTACTACGACGACCCCTACGTGGACCTGGACCTCGCGCTGGCCACGGACGTCGGGCACCTGGACGTCTGGATCACCAACGAGCACCTGCACGACGGGCTGCGCGCAGCCGGCGACGAGATCCTGCCGCGACTGTTCGACCTCGCCGCGGGGAAGGCGCGCGTGACGGGCCGCTAGGCCTGCGGACGTGCCTCGTGGCCGGGGCGGCCGTGGGTGCGGTTCTCCTCCTTGAGCCGCGCCTCGTACACGTGCCGGCGACCGGCCAGGAGCTCGTCGCGGACGCGCCGCTCCGCGGCCTCGAACACCCGGTAGTACTGCTCGTCGTAGGCCTCGACCACCTGGAACGTCCACCGACCCGGCAGCACGTTGCGGCCGACGAGCTCGGCGCGGAGC
>NZ_JBFUHU010000034.1:0-23547 GCF_056402235.1 Cellulomonas sp. P4_B5_2 | reverse complement strand
GCCGCGACCCGCGCCGACGCGCCCACCGAGCGCCGCCTGCTGTCCCCCGAGGACCGGCTGCGGCTCGCGGCGGCGGACCTCGACGGCCTCCTGGTGCTCGACAACTGCGAGCACGTGCTCGATGCAGCGGCCGTCGTCGTCGGCGACCTGCTGGCCGTCGCGTCCCCGGACGTCGTGGTGCTCGCGACGAGCCGTGCGCCCCTCGGCCTCGTCGGCGAGTCCGTGCACCGCCTGCTGGCTCTGCCCGACGCCGACGCCCTGGAGCTGCTGCAGTCGCGCGCTCGCGCCGGACGGGCGACCGTCGGCTGGGACCCCGAGCGGGCGCGCGAGCTGTGCCACCGGCTGGACAACCTGCCGCTCGCGCTCGAGCTGGCCGCCGCCCGCCTCCGGGCGATGACGGTCGAGGACCTGCTGGACGGCCTGAGCGACCGGTTCGCGCTCCTGGACGACGCGCTCCGCGGCCTGCCGGAGCGCCACGCGAGCCTGTGGGCGATGGTCGACTGGAGCCGCGAGCTGCTCGAGCCGCCGGACCGCGACCTGTTCCAGCGGCTGGCGGTCATCCCCGCGCCGTTCACCGCCGAGACCGCCGTCGCGGTCGCCGGCGCGCCCGCACCCGCCGTCCGGCGTGGGCTGGCCACCCTCGTCGAGCAGTCGTTGCTGACGCTCGACGAGCACGACGGCGGGCCCGCGCGCTACCGGATGCTCGAGACCGTCCGGGAGTACGGGGAGGCACGGCTGGACGCCTCCGGCAGGCGTGTGGAGGCGATGACGGGGCTGGTGCGCTGGTCGGCCGCCGACTCGGTGCGGCTGGCCGCGGACTTCGTCGGCTCCGGCCAGGTGCGCGCGTTCGACGAGTGCGTCGCCGAGCAGGAGACGTTCCTGGCGGCCCTGCGCTGGGCCGTCGAGCACGACGACCCCGTGGGCGCGGTCGACATCACCGCCGCGCTGTTCCACCTGTGGAGCGTGCGCGGCCTGCACCTCGAGGTCATCGAGTGGGCGCAGCGGGTGCTCCTCGCCGACGACCCCGCCGCGCGCCGTGCCTCCCCGATCTACCAGGGCATCGCATCCGGTCGGCCGCTGCCGGACGCCGACCGCCTGGCCGCGACCTGTCTGTTCTCCTCGGTGAACGCCGGCGTCTCCGTCTCTCAGCGGCTGGTGGCGCTCGCCGGGCGCGCGATCCGGCTCCTGACCGTCGAGCGCCCCGCCGAGATCTCCCCGCGCATCACCGCACTCGTCACGGTCATGCCCGCTCTCGTCTCGTCGGACACCTCCGTCACCTACGCCGCCGCGGAGCGCCTCGCGGACCACGAGGACGGCTTCCTGCACGGGCTCGGCCTGTTCATGCGGGCCGCGGCGCGGGAGAACGCGGGCGACCCGGAGACGTCCAGCGCGGACGCGCGCGCGGCGTACCGGGCGTTCGAGTCGATCGGCGACCACTGGGGCATGGGCATGGCCGCGCAGGGCGTCGGGCAGTGGCAGAGCGCCCGCGGGGAACCGGACGCGCAGGAGTGGCTCCTGCGCAGCCTGCGCCACCTCGAGATCGTCGGAGCGATGCAGGACGTCCGGAGCATCCGCGTGATGCTCGACGTGCAGCGCGCGCTCGGCGGGGACGACGACGCGCTGACACGGCTCCGCGAGGTGACGGCGTCGACGCAGATGGACGACGTCGACGCCGCACAGGCGCTGCTCGGGCTCGCGCACGTCGCCTGCCAGGCCGGGCGGGCTCAGGAGGCACTCGACAGCGCGGAGGCCGCCGCGGCGATCGTGGCCTCGATGACCGTGACCGTGCCCCAGGTGCGCATCGCGTTCCGCGTGGCCACCGCCGTCGTGCACCTGCGGGTGGCCGCCATGACGCCGTCGTACTCGGACACCTCGATCGCCACCGCGGTCGCGCTCATCGCCGCCGCCGCGCCCGACGCGCGGGTCACCACCGACATGCCGGTGCTGGGGTCGTTCGGGCTCGGCGTCGCCGAGCTGGCGGCCTCCCGCGGCGACGCCGAGCTCGCCCGCGAGCTGTGGGCGGCCGGCGTCCGGCTCGGGGCCAACCTCGTCATGCTCTTCCAGCTGGGGATCGAGGGGCCGCTGGCCGGCGCCCTCGGCGACGACGACGAGCGCGAGCACCTGCTGGCGTCGTGGCGCGAGCGGTCGTCGACGGACGCGGCCGACCGGATCCGGGAGCTCACGGCCGACATCTGAGGCCGTCGCTCCCGGATCCGGTCGTCGTCAGACCTTGCGGCGGTACGCCCGCATGGCCAGCGGCAGGAACACCGCGRCCAGCCCGACGCACCAGGCCAGCGTCCAGTAGACGCTGTCACCCATCGGCGTGCCCAGGAACAGTCCGCGCATCGCGGCGACCAGGTGCGTGAGCGGGTTCCACGCCACGAACGTCTGCATCCAGCTGGGCAGCGTGCCCGCCGGGACGAACACGTTCGACGCAAAGCTCAGCGGCATGATGATCAGGAACATGATCCCCTGCACCGCGCCGGAGGTCCGGACCTTCATGCCGACGAACACCGACACCCAGGACAGAGACAGGGCGAACACCACGGCGAGCAGGCAGCCCGCGACGGCGCTGAACGGGTCGGTGAGGATCCGGAAGCCCATCAGGTACCCGATGCCGAGCGTCATCACCGTGACGATCACGTAGCGGACGACGTCCCCGAGCACCGCCCCGATCAGGGGTGCCGACCGTGGGATGGGCAGCGACTTGAACCGGTCGAAGATCCCCTTCTCCAGGTCGGTGTTGAGGTTGACCCCGATGGCGATCGCACCGGTCGCGATGGTCTGCGCGAGGATGCCCGGCAGCAGGAACTGCAGGTAGGTGTGGGTGTCACCCGCCACCGCCCCGCCGAAGATGTAGACGAAGATCACCAGGAAGATCGCCGGCTGGAGCGTGACGTCGATCAGAGCCTCGGGCGTCCGCCACGTCTTGATCAGGCTCCGCTTGGCCAGCGACAGGGAGTGCCGGACCAGCGGGAACGGCTTGCGGGCGACCGGGGCGGCCGACGTGGGGACCGCGCGAGGGGAACGGTGCTCGGTGAGCGTGGTCATCAGGCCACCTCCTTCGTGGTGGTGGTGTCATCCTYGGACGCCGTGCGGCCGGTGAGCGAGAAGAACACCTCGTCGAGGCTGGGCAGGTGCAGGGACAGCTCGGTGACGCCGATGCCGGCGCTCGCCAGCCGCGACACCGTGGCGGTCAGGGCGGAGTCGTCCTGCACGGGGACCGCGAGGACGCCCTTGCGGATCTCCTCCGGCGCCGACCCGGAGGTCACCTGACCGAGGATGGTCGCGGCCTCCRCCATGCGGCTCAGGTCGGACGGGCGCACCTCGAGGGTCTGGCCGCCGACGATCCGCTTGAGCCCCTCGGGGGTGTCGTGCGCGATGACCCGACCATGGTCGATGACCGTGATCTCGTCGGCCAGCGCGTCCGCCTCCTCCAGGTACTGCGTGGTGAGCAGCACGGTCGATCCGTCGGTGACCAGCGAGCGGACCACGTCCCACATGTCCTCGCGCTTGGAGGGGTCCAGGCCGGTGGTCGGCTCGTCGAGGAAGATGACGTCGGGACGGCCGACGAGGCTCGCCGCGAGGTCGAGGCGGCGACGCATGCCACCCGAGTAGGTCTTGGCGGGCCGGTCCGCCGCGGCGGTCAGGTCGAACCACTCGAGCAGCTCGGCGGCGCGGGCGCGGGCGCCGACCCTTCCCAGATCGAGCAGCGTGCCGAACAGGACGAGGTTCTGCCGGCCGGACAGGTCTTCGTCGACGGAGGCGTACTGGCCCGTGAGGCCGATCGACTGGCGGACGCGCTCGGCGTCCTTGACCACGTCGAAGCCGCCGATGCGGGCGTGGCCGGCGTCCGGGACGAGGAGGGTGGACAGGATGCGGACCGCAGTCGTCTTGCCGGCGCCGTTGGGGCCGAGCACGCCGAGGACGGTGCCGCGAGAGACGGCGAGGTCGACGCCTTGGAGCGCCTTCGTCTCACCGAAGTGCTTGACGAGGCCTTCTGCCTCGATCACCAGGTCGTGTGTCATGGCTCCAGGCTGGAGGAGCCCGCTGACAGGGCCCCGACACGGCGCTGACACGCTCCATGTCGGTGGGACGTCCGAGGAAGTGAGCGCTGGAGCGACCAGATGCTCGGACGTCCGGGTCAGCGCAGTGCCGCGAGCAGGCGGTCGAGCTCGTCGTCGGACGTGTAGTAGTGCGGGCTCGCGCGGACGACCTCCGTCAGTCCCCGGACGCCGTAGTCCAGCTGGGCCGACGAGATGCGCGTGACGCTCACGTTCACACCGGCGGCGGCGACGCGGGCGCGGACGTCATCGGCACGCATCCCGTCGACCGTGAAGGTGACGATGCCGGACCGCCGCACCCCCTTGTCACGCACGGTGACTCCGAGGGTCTGGGCGAGCTCTTCGCGGAGGCGTGCCGCGAGCGCGGTGACCCGCTCCTCGATCGCGGGCAGCCCGATCGCGAGCGCGTAGTCCGCCGCCGCGCCGAGGCCGAGGTTGTCGGCGATCGACCGCTCCCACGTCTCGAACCGCAGGGCGCCCGGGACCACCTCCCAGGTCGTCGGCGACGACCAGGTGGCCGCGCCGAGGCCGAGGACGGGCGGGACCAGCCGCTCGGTGATCGCACGGGAGGCGTAGAGGAAGCCGGTGCCGCGGGGGCCGCGCAGGAACTTGCGGCCGGTCGCGGCGAGCAGGTCGCAGCCGAGGGCGGTCACGTCGACGTCGAGCTGGCCGACCGACTGGCACGCGTCGAGCAGGAACGGGACGCCTGCCTTGCGCGTGAGAGCGCCGACCTCCACCGCCGGGTTCACGACACCTCCCCCGGTCGGGATGTGCGTCAGGGCGACGAGGGCGACGTCGTCGTCGAGCCGGCGCTCCAGCTGGTCCAGGTCCACCTGCCCGTGCTCGTCGTCCTCGATGATCTCGAGCGTGGCGCCCGTGCGCTCGCACGCCTGGAGCAGGGCGATCGCGTTGCTGATGTACTCCGTGCGCGCCGTGAGGATCCGCTGGCCCTGCGTGAGCGGCAGCGACGAGAACGCCACGTTCCAGGCGGCGGTCGCGCTCTGCACCAGGGCGATCTCGTCGGGCTGCGCGTGGATCAGCCGCGCGACCGAGCCGTACACCGCCGCGACGCGGTCCTCCGACTCGGCCTCCGCCTCGTACGGACCGATCTCCGCCTCGCGCCGCAGGTGCGCGACCACCGTGTCCGTCACAACGCGGGGGCGCAGGGCTCCGCCGGCGTTGTTGAGGTGGGCGACGTGCTCGACGCCGGGCGTGTCACGGCGGGCGCGGTCGAGGTCAATGCCGAGATCGATCGTCACGGCGCCGAGTGTAGGCAGCCGACCCGCGGTGCCCTATGGCCACCCGCGACGACGTGGCTCCTCGGACGTCCGCAGATTCGAGTGCCTGGACGACCGAACGCGCGGACGCTGCGGGCGTCGAGAGCTGGGGTCCGCAGATTCGAGCGCTCCCGCAACCGGATGCGCGGACGTCCGCACTCGAGGAGGCTCCAGGGCGCTCGAGTGCGGACGTTGCTGGGTGGTGGTGCGGGACGTCCGCGCTCGTGTGGGCTCCAGGCCCATCGAGTGCGGACGTTGCGGTGGGGGTCAGCGGGAGCTGGGGCGCCAGAGGACTACTGCTGCGCGGTCGGTCGTCGTCGTCGGGCGGCGGAGGCGGTTGGCCGTGCGGTTGACCGCGACCACGTCGCCGCGCGGGTCCGCCGTGAAGACGCGGCGGCCGGGGTCGACGAACGCGCGCAGGTACTCGATCTGCCGCTTCAGCCCCTCGAGCTCCGCCTCGAGCTCGAKGATCCGCTTGATCCCCGCCAGGTTGACGCCCTCGTCCTGCGACAGCCGTTGCACCTCGCGCAGGGTCGCGATGTCCCGCAGGGAGTACCGGCGGCCGCGGCCGCTCGCGCGGCTGGGGCTGACCAGGCCGAGGCGGTCGTACTGGCGCAGGGTCTGCGGGTGCATGCCGGCCAGCTCGGCGGCGACCGAGATGACGTACACCTTGGCGTCCTCGCCGGCCATGGCTACTTCTTCGCCGCGGCGAGCAGGTCCGCGCGCACGTCCTCACCGGACGTCGCGATGCCGAACGCCTGGACGGCCTCGCGGGCGGCGGCGTTGAGCCGCTGGGGCACGACGACCTGGACGGTGGTCAGCAGGTCGCCCTTGGTGCCGGGGACACCCTTGCCCTTGACGCGCAGGACACGCCCGGACGGGGTGCCCTCGGGCACGCGGACGCGGACGGTGGACCCGTCGAGCGTCGGCACCTCGATCGTCGCGCCCAGGGCGGCCTCGTCGAAGGCCACGGGCACGGTGATGCGCAGGTTGTCGCCGTCGAGGGAGAAGACGGGGTGCGGTGTGACGCGCACGGTGATCACCAGGTCGCCCGCGGGGGCGCCACGGTCACCGGGTCGGCCCTTGCCACGCAGCCGGATCTTCTGGCCGTCGCGGACGCCGGCGGGGATGCGGGCGTTCACGGTCCGGCCCTCGACCACGAGCGAGACGGTCGATCCCTCCACGGCCTGCCGGAACGGGAGCGTCGCGCTGGTGGCCAGGTCGGCACCCTGCTGCGGGCCGGGGGCGAACCCGCCACCCGCGTTGCCGAACAGCCCGCCGAGGATGTCCTCGAACCCCGACGCACCACCGGGGGCGTTGGTGTAGCGGACGCGACCGCCGCCCTGCTGACCGCCGAACATGCCACCGAAGACGTCCTCGAACCCCGCGCCGCCGCGACCGCCCGACGTGAACCGCGGGCCGCCCGCCATGGCGCGCAGCTGGTCGTACTGGCCGCGCTGCTCGGTGTCGGACAGGACCGCGTAGGCCTCGCCGACGTCCTTGAACCGGGCCTCAGCCTTGGCGTCGCCCGGGTTGTGGTCCGGGTGCATCTGGCGCGCGAGCTTGCGGTACGCCTTCTTGATGGTGGCGGCGTCGGCATCCTTGGGCACGCCGAGGACGGAGTAGAAGTCCTTCTCGAGCCAATCCTGTCCCCCCCGCTACCCGTGTTCTACGCCTCGGGGTCCACGACCGCGACGCGGGCCGCCCGGATGATCCGGTCGGGCGTGCGGTACCCCGGCTGGAGCACCATCTGCACGGTCGACTCCGAGACGTCCGGGGCGTGCGAGTGCATGAGCGCCTCGTGGATCGCGGGGTCGAACGGCTCGCCGACCGCGCCGTAGCGGGTCACCCCGAAGCGACCGAGGGTCGCGTCGAGCTTCTCCGCGATGGGCAGGAACGGTCCGGTGAGGTCACCGTGCTGGCGAGCCAGCTCGATGTCGTCCAGCACCGGGATCAGCGCCTCGACGATCTCGTGCACGCCGCGGTCGTGGGCGGCGAGGGCGTCGGCCTTCGACCGCTTCACGAACCCGGAGTACTGCTGCTCGAGGTTGTAGTACGCCGCCTTGGAGCGCTGGAGCTCGTCCAGACGCTCGGCGGCGAGCTTCTCCGCCTCGACGAGACCCTCGAGGACGACCTCCTCCTCGGCGGAGGCCGCGATGGACTCCGCGTCGGCGAGGATCTGCTCCTCGGGCGTCAGGTCGCCGTCGGCGTCCTCGGTCCCGGACGTCACTTCGATGCCGCCTCGTCCTCGTCGTCGACGATCTCGGCGTCCACGACGTCCTCGTCGGACGACGTGTCAGCCGCAGGCTGCTCGTCGGCCGGCGCAGCGCCCGCCATGTTCTCGGCGGAGTAGATCGCCTCGCCGATCTTCTGGCTCGCCGCGAGCAGGGCCGAGTGCTTGGCCTTGACCGCGTCGATGTCCGTGCCCGCCAGCGCCGTCTTGAGCTCGCCGACCGCGGCCTGGACCTCGGTCTTGACGTCGTCGGGCAGCTTGTCGGCGTTGTCGACCAGCAGCTTCTCGGTCGAGTAGACGAGCTGCTCGGCGGAGTTGCGGGTCTCGGCCTCCTCGCGACGCGCCTTGTCCTCGGCGGCGTGCTCCTCGGCCTCGCGCACCATGCGCTCGATGTCCTCCTTGGGGAGGGCCGAGCCGCCGGTGATCGTCATCGACTGCTCCTTGTTGGTGCCGCGGTCCTTGGCGGACACGTGCACGATGCCGTTGGCGTCGATGTCGAACGTGACCTCGATCTGCGGCACACCACGCGGCGCGGGCGCGATCCCGGTCAGCTCGAACGTGCCGAGCGGCTTGTTGTCCCGCGCGAACTCACGCTCGCCCTGGAACACCTGGATCAGCACGGACGGCTGGTTGTCCTCGGCCGTCGAGAAGATCTCCGAGCGCTTGGTCGGGATGGCCGTGTTGCGCTCGATGAGCTTGGTCATCACGCCGCCCTTGGTCTCGATGCCGAGGCTCAGCGGGGTGACGTCGATGAGCAGGACGTCCTTGCGGTCGCCCTTCATGACGCCGGCCTGCAGAGCGGCACCGACGGCGACGACCTCGTCCGGGTTGACGCCCTTGTTGGGCTCCTTGCCGCCGGTCAGCTCCTTGACGACCTCGCTGACGGCCGGCATACGGGTGGAGCCGCCGACGAGCACGATGTGGTCGATCGCGGACAGCTGGATTCCGGCGTCACGGATGACGGACCGGAACGGCTCCTTGGTGCGGTCGAGCAGGTCCTGCGTCATCTGCTGGAACTGCGCACGCGTGAGCTTGGTGTCCAGGTGGACCGGGCCGTTCTCGCTCATGGACAGGTACTGCAGCGAGATGTTGGTGCTCGTCGCGGACGAGAGCTCCTTCTTGGCCTGCTCCGCCGCCTCGCGCAGACGCTGCACGGCGATCTTGTCCTTGGCCAGGTCGACGCCCGTGGAGTTCTTCACCTCGGAGACCAGGAAGTCGACGATCCGGTTGTCCCAGTCGTCGCCGCCGAGCCGGTTGTCGCCGGAGGTCGCGCGGACCTCGATCGTCGAGAAGCCGTCGTCGTCCTTGCCCACCTCGAGGAGGGACACGTCGAACGTGCCGCCACCGAGGTCGAAGACGAGGATGAGCTCGTCCTCCTTGCCGCGCTCCAGGCCGTAGGCCAGGGCGGCCGCGGTGGGCTCGTTGATGATGCGCAGGACGTTGAGGCCCGCGATGGCGCCGGCGTCCTTGGTGGCCTGGCGCTCGGCGTCGTTGAAGTACGCCGGGACCGTGATGACCGCGTCGGTGACGGGCTCGCCCAGGTAGGCCTCCGCGTCACGCTTGAGCTTGGAGAGCACCCGCGCGCTGATCTCCTGCGCGGTGTACTTCTTGTCATCGATCGCCTGCGACCAGTCCGTGCCCATGTGCCGCTTGACGGACGAGATCGTGCGCTCGACGTTGGTGACGGCCTGGCGCTTGGCGATCTCGCCGACCAGCACCTCACCCGTCTTGGAGAACGCGACCACCGACGGCGTCGTGCGCGACCCCTCGGCGTTGGCGATGACCGTGGGCTCGCCGCCCTCGAGGACTGCGACCACCGAGTTGGTGGTGCCGAGGTCGATGCCGACTGCTCGTGCCATGTGTGTGCCTTCTTTCGTGTCGTACTGGGGTGTGTCGTCTCGCTCTTGAGTCCGGCTGGCTCAAGTCTGCGTCGGGTTGGGGCTCGGCGCAAACTCGGGTGGGTCGAACTTGAGTCTGTTGGGCTCAACCTTGCGAGTGCGCGTCGCATTCCCCCGGCGGCAGCGGGAGCCGCTCGACCGGCACGCGTCCGGCGATGTGGCTACGGTGCAGTGATGAAGCGCTCGTTGCGCACAGCGCGGTCCGCCGTCCTCGCCGTGCTCGCGGCGCTCGCCCTCGTCGGCTCAGCCGGCTCCGTCGCCAGCGCTGCGCCCACCGCCGCGTCGCGCGTCGTCTACGACGCCCTCGGTGACTCGTACGCCTCCGGGTACGGCGTCCCGCCCTACGCCGAGTGCGGCCGCTCGCAGAGTGCCTACGCCGTGCAGCTCGACGGGCGCCAACGCCTGCGACTCGACGACTTCGTCGCCTGCGCGGGCGCGACCACGACCTCGCTGGTCACCGGCGGCCAGCTCGCCGCGCTGGATGCCGACACGGACCTGGTGACGTTGACCGTCGGCGGCAACGACATCGGCTGGTCGAGTGCGGTCGCCGCCTGCCTCGGCGGCACCGACGCCCTGTGCACCGGCGCGGTCGCCGTCGTCGACGCACGGACCACGAGCCTGTTGCCGGCCCTGCTCGACACGGTGTACGCCGGGGTCGCCGCGGCCGCCCCCAACGCCCACGTCGTGGTGACCGGCTATCCGCGGCTGTTCTCCCCCGAGTACGGCGCCTACCTCGCCGCCTCGTCGGCGGAGCTCAGCACCCTCAACGCCGCTGCGGACACCCTCGACGCGGTGATCGCTGCCGCCGCCGACCGCGCCGGTTTCCAGTTCGTGGACGTTCGCAAGAGATTCGACGGCCACGGAGCGAACTCGCCGGATCCGTGGATCCTCGGGCCGTCGGACCCGGGAGCCTTCCACCCGACAGCCGCTGGCTACGAGGCCTACACGGCCGCCGTGAACTCGGCGCTGGGTCCGGTCAAGCCGGGCTGCGGCAGGCACGACCGGTGAGGCGATCGTCGTCTCGCAGGTCGACGACGAGGTCCACGTCCGGCCGGAGGCCTCCATGGGCAAGCTGATCTACGCAGCCAACACCTCGCTCGACGGCTACCTCGAGGACGAGAACGGCTCCTTCGACTGGTCGGTACCCGACGAAGCGGTGCACGCGTTCTGGAACGAGCACGAGCGGCACATCGGCACGTCGCTCTACGGCCGCCGCATGTACGAGACGATGCGCGTCTGGGAGGACGACGACTGGTTGGCGAACGAACCGGCCGTCGTCCGCGAGTACGCGGGGATCTGGCGTGACGCCGACAAGGTCGTCTACTCCACGACGCTCGACGCGGTGTCGACGGCGCGCACGAGGATCGAGCGGCAGTTCGATCCCGAGGCGGTACGACGGCTCAAGGAGGAGTCGGGCTCGGACCTGAGCATCGGCGGCGCGACGCTCGGGGCTGAGGCGTTCCGGCACGGGCTCGTCGACGAGTGCGTGCTCCTTCTGTGCCCGGTGCTCGTGGGCGGCGGCAAGCCGGCGCTGCCGCGAGGGGTACGGCTCGACCTGGAGCTGCTGGATCACCGACGGTTCGGCAACGGCGTGATCTACGTGCGCCACGCGGTGCGAAGCGCCATCTGACACCAGTGGCGGCCCGCACGACGTACGTCTGAGGGTTCACCGCGGCGCCGGGCGAGGCGTCGCCTAGACCCGTTCGACGCCGTCTGCCTGCGGTCCCCGGTCACTCTGGCGCACCTGGAACCGGACCCGATCGCCCTCCTCCAGCCCTTCGGCGCCCCGCACGACCGACACGTGCACGAAGAGGTCAGCACCCCCGGCATCCGGGGTGATGAAGCCGAACCCGCGCTCCGCGTCGTAGCGCGCGACGACGCCCTCGCCGCCGCGCACAGGGCCGCCGGACTCCCTCGGGGGGCCGGACCGTGCGCGTGCCGGCGCCGCGGGGGCGCTCCCCACGAGCCGGATGTTGCGGGCCTGGAGCCCCTTCTCGCTCGTGCCGACGTCGAAGGTCACGCGATCGCCCTCGGACAGCTCGGTCACCCCCGACGGCAGCGACCGGACGTGGACGAAGAGGTCCTCGCCGCCCGAGTCGGGGGTGACGAACCCGAAGCCCTTCTCCCCGTCGTACCAGGACACGGTGCCGTCCGCACCGTCGGACGCCCTGGGGCGTCCGGTGGCCTCAGCCCCGAGCGGCAACAGGTGGTCCGCCTGCGGCCCCTTCTCCCCGTCGACGACCAGGAACGCCACCCGCTGCCCGTCCGAGATCACGCCGCCGCCCACGATGGCCGAGCTGTGCACGAAGATCTCCGCACCACCGCCGTCGGGCGTGATGAAGCCGTACCCCTTGCCCGGCTCGTACCAGGAGACCGTGCCGAGCACACCCAGGAGTGCGTCGGGGGCGTGGTCGCCCGTGATCCGGACGCGGCGGGCCTGCGGGCCGCGGTCACCCTCGCCCATCTCGAACTCGACGACCTGCCCCTCCCGGAGCACGTCGTCGTTGCCGACGATCTCGGATGCGTGCACGAACAGGTCCTCGGCCCCGTCACCGAGGTAGAGGAAGCCGAACCCCCGCTCGGCGTCGAACCAGCGGACAGTTCCTTCGGGCACGTGTGACTCCTCGTCGCAGCAGGTGTTGCTGTCACCCATTCTCCCCCGACCGGGCGGGGTAGGAAGCGACGGCGGCTCTGATCGCCCGCGCGTCGCCGTCGAGGAGCGACCTGTCGCGTTCCGGCGGCTCGGACCTGAGGGTCCAGCCGTCTCCGWCGTAGCGCGGGATGACGTGCAGGTGGAAGTGGAAGACCGTCTGGAAAGCAGCCTTGCCGTCACAGAGGAGGACGTTGATCCCCTCGCAGCGCAGGGTCGAGCGTCGCAAGGCTCGTGCCAGGTCGTGACCGACCGACCACACGTGAGCGCTGGTGGCTGGATCGACGTCGTCGAGGCCCACCGCGTGCTCGCGCGGCACGACGAGCAGGTGGCCGGGCGTGACGGGGTTCAGGTCCATGAAGGCCATCACGGTCTCGTCCTCGTACACCACGCTGGCCTCGGCCTCTCGGGCCACGACGGCGCAGAAGATGCACCCCTGCGCTGCCGGCGCCGCGTTCTGTGTCACGCGGGCAATCGTCCCAGGGCGGTATCACCAGGGAAACGGTCGCGCTCCTTCTCCCCGAAGCCCGCACTGGGCGGGGGCGACGCACAGTCAGGGAGAACAGTGGCCGACAACATGTACGCGGGTGTCTCGGTGCAGGTGTTCCCGAATGGGGACGCGGCCCTGAGCACGCCGCACAACGACGTGAAGGCGTTCCTCGACTACGTCCGACAGTTCAACGGGGTCAACTTCCACGCGCAGGACGACGACGTGCGCGAGTGGCGGTTCAACCGGGAGTACGACAACTGGCAGGACAGCCTCGGCATGGACTCCGTCCGTGTGCTCCACACGTACACGCACATGGGTATGGCGGCGGACGGCCGCTACGTCGCCGCGATGGGCCGCACCTGGGACAACAGGTTCCTGGCCGAGTCCACGCGGATGTCGTTCGGCGACCAGCGCCTGCGCTACCTGATGCTCCACGGCTGCCACTCGCTCGAGATGCAGGGGGGCCAGAACCCCTGGCGCACCTGGGCGGAACCGAACAAGGGCGCGCGGATGATCTTCGGTTTCGACGGGCTCACCTACGACGTCGGTGGACTCGGCGCCGGATTCTTCCGGGAGTGGAACAAGGGGAAGTCGTTCAGCCAGTCGTGGCAGGACGCGGCGTTCTCGACCCTGACGAACCACCGGCCGTCGTCCACCGCCTGCGGCGCGACCGCGGAAGAGGCACAGGACCGGCTCTGGAACGAGCGCCTGTTCCACGGCGGTGCCGTCTCCGACAACTGGTACTGGTGGAGATGGGCTGGCCCGACGGTGATCGAGGTCGTCATCACGATCACGGTGCCGCCGTCACCGATGCGCCTCTCGGTGGAGCGCCGGCCTGTCGACGACGAGGTCGCGCGGAACCTGGGCGACCGGTTCGGGCTCCGGCCGTGGATCGCGTCCGCGGCCTCGCCCGATCCCGAGCACCGGGACGACGGCGGCGACGCCCTCGTCGGCCCCCGTCTCGTCCTGTCGCCGGACGGGTCCTACGAGGCGTTCCTGGCCGAGCCGGACCGCTACGCCCGACCGATCGACGTGGACGCCGCCAGGGAGATCGCCGAGCGGACGGTCCGGTCTCTGGAGCTGGACACCGAGCTGGTGCTCGACGCCCTCACGGTGACCGAGCACGGCGGCGCGAGCCAGGACGGCGACCGTACCGAGACGGCCATCGCCGACTTCACCGCCCACTTCCGGCAGGTGTACGACGGGACGCCGATGGCCCGTGGCCACGACGGTCACGTGAGCGTCACGCTCGACGCGGGGGGCACCGTGTGCAGCGTCTCCGACCGGACCGTCGCCGTGGTCGACGCCGTCGAGGCTGCACCGTCCGACGGCTACGAGGTCGACGTCGACGAGTCTCTCGGTCGCGCGATCGCAGACCTCGAGCGGCAGCTCCGCTGCGATGGCCGCAGCGACTCCGAGCTGGTCCTCCTGCCGGACACCCGGGACGTCTCCTACCGCGTCGACCACGGCTCAGCAGTCCTGGTCGCGCGCGAGGAGGTCGAGATCCGCAGCGGCGACTTCGCGATCCGCAAGGTCGTCGAGGTCGTCCTCTAGCCAGGGCCCCGACCGGCCACGCGCGCCCGGGCGTCCAGGCGCGCGACGGACTCCCGCACGGAGCCGTGCAGCATCAGCTCCACGTCGCCGACGAGCCGGTACGGGTCCCCGACCATCCCGTCCGAGACCCACCGCAGCACCACGGCAAGGACGGCCGACGTGTAGAAGTCGACGACCAGCGCACGGTCGGCCGGGCTCGCCGGACCCCCGCCACCGACCTCTCCCACCACGGCCTCGGTCACCGGCCTCATGTGCCAGAACAGGAAGCGCTCCAGCCCCGCTCGGCCCAGCCCGTCGAGGACTGCGGTCGTCGACGACCGGTTGTCCCGCAGGTACCCCATCAGCCGCACCAGCCCGTCCGCCCACTCGTCGTGGTGGGCCGACACGCGCACCTGCTCCGCGACCTCGGTCTCGAACACCCACACGGCGAGCTCCTGCACGTCGTGGAAGTGGTAGTAGAACGCCTGCCGGGTCAGCCCGCAGTCCTGGGCCAGGTGCGTCACCGTGACCCTGGCCAGCGGCTCCGACCGGAGCCGGGTCTTGAGCGCCGTCGCCAGAGCGTCGCGCGCGTCCGTGCGGCGCGCGTGCTGACTCCCGTCGTGGCTCACACCCCCATCAACGGCCAGTGCACCCCTCGTCACCGTGGGTCGAAGGTCCCAAGAGACGGCCGGCACCGCGCCCGACGAAGCCCCCGCGAGCCGCTCGCTGGACACATCCCGCCGGGTGTCCAGTGCCCGCCGGGGCGCAGCCTTCCTACCGTCGAGCACACCCGGAGCCATGCGGGCCACGGGCGGTCCGCGAGGAGGTCACGATGTTCCTGTTCGACACCATCGGCTGGCAGTCGTGGGCGATGTGGTTCGTCGTCCTCGGCGCCCTGATCGTCCTCAACGAGGTCACCCGCCGCTGGAAGTGGGCCGGGCTCGCGTTCTTCGTCGCGCTGCCCCTGGTCCTGACCGTGTTCGTGTGGCCGTCGACCGCCGGCGAGGGCTCCTCGACCGGCACCTGGTTCCACTGGGTGAAGGTCTACTCGGCTCTGGCCGGCTGCCTCGGCTTCATGCTGCTCCGGTACGTCGACCGACTCTCCAAGAACCGCTGGATGCTGCTCTTCCCCGCGCTGATCCTCGCGGTCAACATCTGCGAGGCGGTCATCCGTGACTTCCAGGTGGCGGGGCTGCAGGGCATGCACGACGGCGTGTTCATGGTCGGTGGCGTCTGGAACTACATGAACGGGATCGCGGGCATCCTCAACGCGCTCACCATCTGCGGCTGGGTGGGGATCATCGTGTCGCGGGACAGGTCCAAGGACATGATCTGGCCCGACATGCTCTGGTTCTGGATCATCGCGTACGACCTGTGGAACTTCGCCTACGTCTACAACTGCGTCGGCGACCACGCGTTCTACGCCGGTGCGGCGCTGCTGATCTCCTGCACGATCCCCGCGTTCTTCCTCAAGAAGGGCGCCTGGCTGCAGCACCGCGCGCACACGCTCGCCCTGTGGATGATGTTCACGATGGCGGTCCCGACGTTCGTCACGTCCTCGCAGTTCGCCGTCGCGTCCTCGCACGACGAGAGCGCCCTGTTCGTGGTGTCGGCCCTGTCGCTCGCGGCCAACGTCGCCGTCGCCGTCTACCAGGTGCGCGTCATCGTGACCCGGCGTCGCAACCCGCTGCGGGACGAGCTGTTCACGCACCTGCGTCCGTACCGCGAGGTCCTGGAGGCGAACGCGCCGCTCGCCGCCGCAGGCACGGACCGGCCGCTCGCAGCCGTCTGAGCACTCGCTGCCCTACGCTGCCGTCCGTGGGCACGAGGGGGTGCTAATGACTGCTCTGGAACGCCGGGCGGAGACGTCGCCCTGGCCGCTGGTCGCGGAGCTCATGCGGACGCACGGACTCGCGGGCCTCGCGGTCGCGGTGGTCCAGGACGGTGAGCTCGCCCTGGCGCGCGGGTTCGGGACGCGCGACCTGAGCACCGGCGAGCCCGTCACACCCGACACGCTGTTCCACCTGGCGTCGGTGTCCAAGCTGTTCGTCGCGACGGCAGTCGACCAGCTGGCGACCGCCGGGCCGCCCGTGCTCGACCTCGACGGCCCGGTCGTGCGGTGGATCCCCGAGCTGACCCTGGCCGACGGTCGGCAGGGCGAGGTCACCCTGCGCCACCTGCTCACCCACACGAGCGGCATCCCGGACGTCGTGGACTACGGGTGGCACRACCCGCAGCTGGGCGACGACGCCCTGGCCGAGTTCGTCCGGAGCCTGTCCACCGCGAGCCTGGCCACCGACCCGGGCGCCGAGTTCGCCTACTGCAACGCCGGGTACGAGGTGCTCGGGCACGTGGTCGCCACCGTCACCGGGAGGACGTTCGAGGCGGCGATGAAGGACCTCGTCCTCGATCCGGCGGGCATGGCGCACAGCACGTTCCTGCGCGCGGACGTCCCGTCGGAGCTCGCCTCCTCCCCGCACGTCGGCGCACCGCTGGTCGTCCCGCCCGGCGCCTATCCGTACACGCGCCGGCACGCGCCCAGCTCGACGCTGCACTCCAGCGTCACGGAGCTGTCCCGGTGGATGCTCGCCACGCTCGCGCACCCCGACGCACCCGAGCGGATGTGGCAGCCGCAGGCGGAGGTCGGGGAGCCGCCGTGGAGCGAGTCGGTGGGCCTGGGGTGGCACCTCGGCACCTACCGCGGGCACAGGATGGTGGGCCACAGCGGCGCCGATCCCGGCTTCAACTCGCGCCTGGCGCTGATCCCCGACCGCGGGACCGGCGTCGTGGTGCTGGCGAACTCCAACACAGCCCCCGTCCGCGTCGTCGTCCGAGCCGCGCTCGACCTTGCGCTGGACCTGCCGACCGAGGCGGCCGACGTCGACGCGCCGCTCCAGCCGATCACCCTGCCGGTGGCGGCAGCCCTGATGGCGGGAGGCACGGAGGCTGCGGTCGACACGTTCCACCGGCTGGAGCGGAGCGTTCCCGCCCAGGTCGACGTCGACGACGGGCACTTCGAGGACGCCGTCTGGGGCGCGATCGAGCTGCACCGCCCCGAGCTGGTCCGACCTCTCCTGGACGTGTGGACGACCGTTCGACCGGACTCGTCGCCGGCCTGGGCGATGACCGGGTGGGCGCACCTGGTCGACGGCGACATCCGCCCGGCGGCCGAGCTCTTGCGTCGGGCCGTCGACCTCGACCCCGAGAACGAGGAGGCGGCTGCGCTGCTCAGGGGTGTGGACGGATCGTCCGGCTGAACGCGGTGACACCAGAGGGACTGCCTGGCACAGTGTCGGATCCGGGTGAGTCGTTCGTGGAACAGGTGAGAGGCCGCCGGTGGCGGCCGCCGGGACAAGGGAGTCATGCGATGCCGCGGTACCTGATCTCGTTCAACGAGGGCGCGATGGACCACATCCCCGACGGGGACTGGGGCGACGTGAGCCGGGACTCGCACGCGGTCATGCAGGAGGCCGCGGACGCCGGGGTGTGGGTGTTCGGCGGCGGGCTCGAGCGGCAGCAGGCGAGCGTCGTCGGCACGGACGGGATGGTCACCGACGGCCCGTTCCCCGAGACCAAGGAGGTCATCGGCGGGTTCGCGGTCGTCGACGTGGCGTCACGCGACGAGGCGCTGGAGTGGGCCGCCAAGATCGCCGCCGGATGCCGCTGTGCGCAGGACGTCCGCGAGCTCATGCCCGACGCCCAGACGGACGCGTTGCTCGGCAAGACTGCGAGCTAGGAACGACACCTATGCCGCATCCGGGTGAATCGGCGTGGAACCCGCGGGCCGGCCCACGGGGCGCTGGGACCATCGACGGATGAGCTCGCTCCCCGCCGCCGGCTGGTACGACGACGGCGTGACCGCCGGTGTGCTGCGCTGGTTCGACGGCGCGACGTGGACCGAGCACACGAAGCCGAACGCCGCGCCCGCCCCGGTTCCGGTCGCCGTCGAGGTGCCGACCTCGACGTTCGGCAACCTCCCCGTCGGGCGGCTCGGCCAGTCCCTCAACCTCGCCGACCGCGTGGTCGAGGGTGAGGCGTACCAGCGCAACCGGCTCGACGACGCGGTCAGGCTGCGCCGCCGGGGTCTCACGATGTTCGGCAGCGCCCTCGTGGTCCTCCTGGTGACCGGCGCGATAGGGATCGTGATGCACGGCGCGGACACGATCTGGTACGCCGGCGCAGCAGTGGCCGTGTTCCTGTGCGTCCGAGCCTGGCGCGACTACCAGAACGCGACCTTCCGGGGGGCACCCGAGCTCACGACGACCGCGTGGGCACTGGCGGGTGCCGCACTCGTCGTGGCGCTCGTGGTCCTCCTCGTCGGTCCGGTCGTCGCGATCAACTCGCTGGCGCACATCGGGGACACGGTCCCGCACTAGGCCGAATACGTGGGCGGCACGAGGCGGAACATCCCTGCATGTCCCCCGTCGTGAACCCCAGGCAGGTGCCCGGTCGAGCCTCACTGCCAGACGGTCGCCTTGACGTCCGGCTCGACCGGCAGCTTCGGCAGTGCGGGCGCAGGTCCGGAGGCGGCCAGGTCGCGCACGTTCTTCTGGACGGCGACCACGGAGAACAGCGCCATCGCGAAGCCCAGGCCGAAGAAGCCCTTCTCCGAGAGCTCCAGCGGCGCGTTCGCCAGACCGGCCGACACGAGCACGAGGGAGGTCAGGACCATGGCCCACGACAGGCCGAGGAAGATCGCCGTCACCGGCACGCCCTCGGCCCGGTCCCGGACCGACTTCTGCACCGCGATCGCGGAGAACAGGCCGAGCAGCAGCAACGTGCCGAGGAAGCCCTTCTCCGACGGGACCAGCTCCGCGTTCCACAGTCCGATGCCGAAGGCACCGATCGCGATGATGAGGGCGACCCAGGACGCGCCGACGAAGGCCGCGGTCGGACGTGCGGGAACGGGGTTCTGCGACATGGGGACGCTCCGGAGGTCGGGCTGCCGGCACCGTGCCAGCCGCGGCCCTGATGGTGGTGGTCCGGACGGGCCCACCGCAAGGGTCCCGACCGACGACCCCCGGTTGGGCTAGTTGGCCTTCGTCGCCCGAGCCGTGCGCGTCGCCAGGCCCATGCGACCGCCGGTCGGATCAGCCCGCCTCCACCGGCAGCCAGAGCTCGACCGTGGCGGTGCTGAAGTCGTCGGCGCGGTCGAGCACCGCGACCACCTCGGGCCCGGGCCGCAGGCGCCAGGGGTTGGACGGGAACCACTCGGTCGCCGTCGCGGCCCACACCGCCTGCAGGGTGTCCGGGTAGGGACCCGCCGCGCGGAAGACGGCCCACGCTCCCGCCGGGACGGGGAGGACGTCGAGGTCGTCGGGGACGTCCACGGCGTCCGTGACCGCCACCCCGTGCAGGTAGGTGAGCTCGGTGCCCTCCTGGCGGTCCGGGTCGATGTCCGTGCTCACGGCGAGCAGCCCGTGCGGCTCCGCGTCGCCCAGGTCCTTCAGCCGCTGGTGCTCCTGCGGGGTCAGGGAGGTGACGTGCTGCTGGATGGCGGTGTTGACCCCGTGGTGCACGAGTGGCACTCGCGCGGCGTGCCCGGCGAGGCGGAAGGCGGGTCGGGAGACGAGTCGGACGTCCATGGGCAGTGCTCCTTCGACGGTCAGGCGGAACCTGAGGCGCGGCTGGGTGCGGAAAGGGCCACCGTCGCGCCGGGCCTGTCCCGGGCTGACGCCGTGCACCGACCGGAACGCCCGCCCGAAGGCCTCTGCCGAGCCGTAGCCGTAGCGCACGGCGATGCCGAGCAAGTCCCCGGACCCGATGACGACCTCCGCCGCGGCGACCGTCATGCGCCGACGGCGCACGTACTCCGAGAGCGGCATCCCGGCCAGCGAGGAGAACATGCGACGCAGGTGGTACTCGGTGGTGCCGAGCGCCGCGGCGAGGCGGACGACGTCGAGCTCCTCGGTGAGGTGCTCCTCCACGAGGTCCACGAGCTGGTTGAGCCAGGCGATCACTGTGCCCCCTTCCGCTGTCCACCTTGTCGTCCGGACACGCCGCGCGACCCGATCATCGCGGTCGGTTGCGATCAGGACGAGGCCTTCACGAGACCTTGACACCGACCCTCGGCGGACGTCGGCGTCGGCTCGGTACGGTCGCCAGGCGCCGGCTGCCCGGCGGGGGCGACGGACAGGAGATGCGAGTGCCGGAGATGACGCGCGCCGATGCGGTGCGACGGGTCGGCGCGGGCGTCGTCGCGCTGCTGGCGCTCTGGACCGCCGGGACGCTGCTGGGCAACGGCACGGGGGCTCTGCTCGGCGATGGGCTCCGGGCGATGCTCGGGGAGGGACCGCAGTCGGCGGTCGGCGACCTGCTCCGCGCGGTACGGGCGGACGGGTTGCCGGCGCTCACGCTCGCGCTCGGGTTGGTACCKGCGGTCGCGCTCGTGCTCGTCGCCGCACTCCGGCCGGCCGGACCGTCGTCGCGCGCGGCCCGGATCGTCGTCGGCGTCGTCGTCTCGGGGATCGTGCTGCTCGGCTACGCGGTACTGGTCGTGACGGCCGACCCGACCGCGCTGAGCCTCGCGACCCGGTCCTGGTACTGGACTGTCGGGTCGCCGCGCATGCTCGCGGGTGTCTGGCTGGCGCTCCTGGCCGTCGGGACCGGCGTCGCCGGCGGTGGCGCGCTGGCGCGTCGTCGGGGTGCGGTCGTCGTGGGGGCGGCGCTCGTGACCCTCGGCGCGCTGGGCACCACGCTGTCCGCGGGTGCGTGGATCGCGTGGACGGTCCTGTCGGCCGGGCGGTACCGCGGGGGGCCGACGGTGGCAGCCGTGCTGCTGGGCGACGGCGCGCTCGCCCTGGCGCTGGTCGCCGGCATCGCCGCGGTGGTCTCCGGGTGGGGCGCGCTCGCGGCGTGGCGGCTCCTCGCGCACTGGGTCGTCCCCGTGAGCGAGGCGCAGGCGCGACGTCGGCGCCTGGTCGGCTGGGCGACCGCGGGTGCTCTCGTGGTCGCGCTCGGCATCACCGTCGGCGTGCGGGTGGCGCAGCGGCAGACGGTGTCTGACGTCGTCGCCGACCCCGTGCTCGCGGCGTGCGTGGAGCACACTGCCTTCGCGCCCGAGCGGCTCGACGAGGTGTACACGATCGACTGCCCGTGGGACGGCAGCGGTGACCAGGTGAGGTCTCTCGCCGGGATCGAGAACCTCACCTCGGTCCGCGAGATCGACCTGACCGGCCAGGACGTCGCCGACCTCGGTCCGCTCGCCGCGATGACCGGACTGACGTCGCTGCGGCTGACCGGCAACGACGCGGTCGCTGACCTCTCGGCCCTGGGCGGGCTCCCGCTGACGAACCTCGGGCTGTCGGACACCGGCGTGACGGACCTCGGGCCGCTCGCACGGACGACGACGCTGCAGTGGGTCGGCCTGGCCGACACCGGCGTCTCCGATCTCGGGCCGCTCGCCACCTCGGTCGGTCTGCTGGAGCTGGACGTCGCGCACGCGGCCGTCGCGGATCTGTCGCCCCTGGCGGGCGCGGGGTCGCTCAGCATGCTCGACGTGCGGGACAACCAGGTGGCGGACGTGGCGCCGCTCGCCGCGATGCCCGCGCTCGACGAGCTCTGGGTGGGCGGCAACCCCGTCACCGACCTGCGGCCGCTGCTCGACGCACCCGCACTGCTCGGGGTGGACGTCGAGGGCCTGGACGGGCAGACGCCCGGGATCGAGGAGCTGCGGGCGCAGGGCGTCTACGTCGGCGGGCTGGCGTGACGCACCGTCGCGTGTGGTGAGGTTGCCCGATGAGCCCCCTGCCCGTGCGCGCCGTGCGGGTGCAGGACCAGGAGCCCGTTCCGCTCGACGCCTGGTTCACGCAGGTGCCCGCCGTCGCCCAGGTGCTGCGCGAGGGCTGGCCGCTGGACCAGGTCACGGTGCTCGTCGGCGACAACGGGGCCGGGAAGTCCACGCTCGTCGAGGCCGTCGCCATGATGTTCGGGATGGGGGCCGAGGGCGGCTCGACCGGATCGCGGCACGCCACTCGCCGGTCCGAGTCCGAGCTGTGGCGGTACCTGCGCCTGGAACGCGAGATCGGCGCCCCGCGGGGCGGGTTCTTCCTGCGCGCCGAGACGATGCACTCGTTCTACTCGTACCTCGAGGACAACCCCGGCGGCGGGCCGGAGCCGGTGTTCCACGAGATGTCGCACGGCGAGTCGTTCCTTGCGCTGGTGACCGAACGCATGAAGCCGCGATACCCCGGCCTGTTCCTGCTCGACGAGCCCGAGTCCGCGCTCTCGTTCACCGGGTGCCTCGCCCTGGTCTCGCACCTGACCACGTTGGTGCGCACGACGCCGTCGCAGGTCCTGCTGTCGACGCACTCACCGGTGCTGGCGGCGATCCCGGGCGCGACGATCTACGAGGTCGGCGACTGGGGCCTGCGGCGCTGCGACTGGGACGAGCTGGAGCTGGTACAGCGGTACCGCGGGTTCCTGGACGACCCGCGTCGCTTCCTCCGGCACGTCATCGACGACCTTGGGTCTTGACGGTTCACTTGTTTTTTGCAAGTGTCGGTATCGCCACGAACCAGACCCACGAGAGGCAGCACCATGACCGCGATGTTCGTCAACCTGCCCGTGACCGACCTGGAGCGCGCGAAGGCGTTCTACACAGGGGTCGGATTCGCCCTCAACCCGCAGATGTCCGACCACAACGCCGCGTGCTTCGTCGTCGAGCAGGACCACAGCTACCTCATGGTCCTGGTGCGCGAGTTCTTCCAGAGCTTCACCGACAAGCCGCTCGGCGACCCGGCAGTGAACCCGTCGGTGTCGACCGTCGTCTACCTGGACAGCCGAGAGGCGGTCGACGCGAGGGCTGCCGACGGGCTCGCCGCGGGCGGTGTCGAGGAGCGACCCGCCTCGGACTACGGCTTCATGTACCAGCGTCAGCTCACCGACCCCGACGGGAACATCCTCGAGTTCGGCTGGTTCGACCCCGCCGCCGCGCCGGCTCCCGAGGCGCTCGCCGACCAGCAGGCCTGAGGCCGATGGCTGCACGCGAGTACGGGCAGTACTGCGGCGTCACGCAGGCCCTCGAGCTGGTGGGTGAGCGCTGGGCCCTGCTCATCGTGCGTGACCTGCTGGTCGGGCCGCGCCGCTACGGGGAGCTGGCCGCAGGGCTCCCCCGCATCCCGACCAACATCCTGGCCGCGCGGCTCAAGGAGCTGCAGGCCGCCGGCATCATCCGGCGCGCACCGCGCTCACGCATCGTCATCTACGAGCTGACGCCCTACGGCCGCGAGCTCGAGCCCGTCGTGCTCGCGCTCGGGGCCTGGGGCTTCAAGGCGATGGGCGATCCGCGCGGGGAACAGGTCATCACCCCCGACTCGATGACCATGACCCTGCGCACCGCCTTTCGTCCGCAGGTGGCGGCGCACCTGCCCGCGACCGCCTACGGGGCACGAGTCGGCCCGG
>NZ_JBFUHU010000033.1:0-16566 GCF_056402235.1 Cellulomonas sp. P4_B5_2 | reverse complement strand
GCAGCGGGCCGCGCCGTCGAGACGTCCTCGAGCACGCGGGCCGGGTCGGCCCGCCAGTCGACCCCTCGTGCGCACAGGTCGACGAGCTCGGCGCGCGCCCCGCTGACGTCCGGCGTCGGGTGCGTCATCCGCGGGCCCGGACGAGCTCCCCGAAGCCGGCGAACATCTTCTCCGCGGCCGGGACGAGCCCRGGCAGGTGCCGAGCGCCGGCCGAGCGGATCTCGTCGATGTCGTCGTCCGAGAGCTCGCCGACCATGTCCGGCGTGGAGAGCCAGAGGTCGAGCATCCCGGCGTCGAGCTCGGGGTGGAACTGCAGGCCGAGCGCGCTGCCCGCCCGGAACGCCTGCACGGGCGTCGCCTCGGTCGAGGCCAGGAGCGTGGCGCCCGGCGGCAGGTCGACGGTGTCCGAGTGCCAGTGCAGCACGGTCGGACGGGTGCCGAGCGCGCCGAGCACGGGGTCATCGACGTCGATGTCGACGGGCGCGAACCCGATCTCGGTGGCCGCCCGCAGGTGCAGGTGCGAGCCGAGCGCCAGCGCGAGCAGCTGCATGCCCAGGCACACGCCGAGCACGGGCACGTCGGCCTCGACGGCCGCCACGAGGAGCGCCCGCTCGGCGGCCAGGCCCGGGTGGCCACGCACGTCGTCGGCGTCCATCGGACCACCCATGACGACCACCCCGGAGACCTCGTCGAGAGCAGGCAGCCGCGCGTCCTCGAGGTCGAGGACGGTGCGCACGCGCAGCGGTGCGTCGAGCCCGCGGGCGATCAGCCCGGGGCCCTCGTGCGGGGCGTGCGTGATCACCAGGACGGGACGCATGTCGGTCACCACCCGTCGGGCAGCGGGCGCCCCTCCTCGTAGCCCGCAGCCGACTGGATCCCGACGACGGCGCGCTCGTGCAGCTCGTCGATCGTCGTGGCGCCGACGTAGGTCGCGGCCGAGCGCACGCCGGCGGTGATCGTGTCGATGAGGTCCTCGACGCCCGGGCGGCGGGGGTCCAGGAACATGCGCGAGGAGGAGATGCCCTCCTCGTACAGCGCCTTGCGGGCCCGGTCGAACGCGGAGCCACCCTTGGTGCGGGCCGCGACGGCACGTGCCGACGCCATCCCGAAGCTCTCCTTGTACAGCCGGCCGTTGCCGTCCTCGTGCAGGTCGCCCGGCGACTCGTGCGTGCCGGCGAACCAGGACCCGACCATGACCTGCGAGGCGCCGGCGGCCAGCGCGAGCGCGACGTCGCGGGGGTGCCGCACGCCGCCGTCGGCCCACACGTGCTTGCCGAGGCGCCGAGCCTCGGCGGCGCACTCGAGCACCGCGGAGAACTGCGGGCGCCCGACGGCGGTCATCATGCGCGTGGTGCACATGGCTCCCGGACCGACGCCTACCTTGACGATGTCCGCGCCGGCGGCGATCAGGTCGCGCGTTCCCTCGGCGGTGACCACGTTCCCCGCGACCACCGGCACGTGAGGGTCGAGGGAGCGGACCGCGCCCAGCGCGTCGAGCATCTTGCGCTGGTGGCCGTGCGCGGTGTCGACCACGAGGACGTCGACCCCGGCATCGAGCAGCTCGAGAGCCTTCTGCTTGACGTCACCGTTGATGCCCACGGCCGCCGCCACGCGCAGGTGCCCCTGGGCGTCCACGGCGGGCTGGTAGATGGACGAGCGCAGCGCGCCGATCCGGGTGAGCACACCGACGAGCTCCCCGTCGCGCACGACGGGGGAGAACTTGCGACGCGAGCCGTGCAGTTTCTCGAAGGCCGCCTCCAGCCCGCGCAGCCCGCCCTGCTCGATGATCGCGAGGTCCACGGTGGTCGGGTGGGCGGTCATGACCTCCTCCACCTGCGTGAACCGGTCGACCCCCTGGCAGTCGGCCTCGGTGACGACCCCGACGGGCTTGCCGTCGTCGACCACGACCGCGGCGCCGTGCGAGCGCTTGCCGATGAGGGTGAGGGCCGTGTGCACCGTGTCGTGGCGGCTGACCACGACGGCGGTCTCCACGACGGTGTGCCGCGCCTTGACCGAGGCCACGACCTCGGCCACGACGTCCGTCGGGACGTCCTGGGGGAGGACGGTGATGCCCCCGCGACGGGCGACGGTCTCGGCCATCCGACGTCCGGCGACGGCAGTCATGTTGGCGACGACGATCGGGACGGTGGTGCCGGTGCCGTCGACGGCGGTGAGGTCGACGTCGAAGCGGGAGGTGACCTCGGAACGCGACGGGACGAGGAAGACGTCTCCGTAGGTGAGGTCGGAGGTGGCCGCGTGGCCAGGCAGGAAGCGCATGGGTGTCCCCTTTCCGATCCATGATAGTCGGTCGGACGTCCCTCTTCACGGGGCCTCCACGGGCTCCTGACCAGCCTCGGCGCGTCGTCCGGCTCCGGTCCATCTACAGTGTGGGCACAGCTTTCGGCGTCCGCAGCGTGCGGCATCGTCGCCGCACACCGGAGGAGGAGGCACCACCATGGGTCAGCTCGACCGCATCAGCTCCCCGGACGACGTGCGCCGGCTCACCGCGCGCCAGGCGGACGACCTCGCCGCCGAGATCCGCACCTTCCTGGTCGACCGGGTGTCCCGCACGGGCGGCCACCTCGGTCCCAACCTCGGCGTCGTCGAGCTGACGATCGCCATGCACCGCGTGTTCGAGTCGCCGCTGGACACCATGGTGTTCGACACCGGCCACCAGGCGTACGTGCACAAGCTGCTCACCGGCCGCCGCGACTTCTCGCAGCTGCGCAGCAAGGGTGGCCTGTCCGGCTATCCCAGCCGCGCGGAGTCCGTGCACGACGTCGTCGAGAACTCGCACGCCTCGACCGCGCTCAGCTGGGCGGACGGCATCGCCAAGGCCAACGAGCTCACCGGCCGCGGCGACCGGCACGTGGTCGCGGTGATCGGGGACGGCGCGCTGACCGGCGGCATGGCCTGGGAGGCGCTGAACAACATCGCGGCGGGCCAGGACCGCCGGCTGGTGATCGTCGTCAACGACAACGGCCGCTCCTACGCSCCGACGATCGGCGGCCTCGCCCACCACCTCGACACCCTGCGCACCACGCGCGGCTACGAGAACGTCCTGTCCTGGGGCAAGCGCACGCTGCGCCGCTCCGGGCCTCCCGGCCGCGCCACCTACGACGCGCTGCACGGCATGAAGAAGGGCATCAAGGACGTCCTGGTGCCGCAGGGCATGTTCGAGGACCTGGGCATCAAGTACGTCGGCCCGGTGGACGGGCACGACGTGCGCGTGGTCGAGCGGGCGCTGCGCAACGCCAAGGCGTTCGGCGGGCCGGTCATCGTGCACGTCATCACCGAGAAGGGCCGCGGCTACGTGCCGGCCGAGCAGGACGTCGCGGACCGGTTCCACGCGGTCGGCAAGATCCACCCCGAGACCGGGCTGCCCGTGGCGCCCTCGCGGTTCGAGTGGACCAGCGTGTTCGCCGACGAGCTCGTGCGGATCGGGCGCCGGCGGCCGGACGTCGTGGCCATCACCGCGGCGATGCTCCAGCCGGTCGGGCTCGCGCCGTTCGCCGCGGAGTTCCCCTCGCGCGTGTTCGACGTCGGGATCGCCGAGCAGCACGCGGCGACGTCCGCGGCGGGGATGGCGTTCGGCGGTCTGCACCCGGTGGTGGCCGTGTACGCCACGTTCCTCAACCGCGCGTTCGACCAGATCCTCATGGACGTCGCCCTGCACAAGGCCGGCGTGACGTTCGTGCTCGACCGCGCCGGCCTCACGGGGTCGGACGGCGCGAGCCACAACGGCATGTGGGACCTGGCGATGCTCGGGGTCGTCCCGGGGCTCCGGCTGGCGGCTCCGCGCGACGAGGAGACGCTGCGCGACGCCCTGCGCACCGCCGTGGACGTCGACGACGCCCCCACGGTCGTCCGGTACCCCAAGGGCGCCCTCGTGGACCCGGTGCCCGCGATCGACCACCTGGACGGCATCGACATCCTGGCCCGGCACGACGGCCCCGTCGACGCGCCGCACGTGCTCGTCGTGGGCTACGGCGCCATGGCGCAGACCGCGCTCGAGACGGCGGAGGTGCTCGCCGCGCACAAGCTCAGGGTCACGGTCGTCGACCCCCGGTGGGTCCTGCCGGTCGCCGCGGCGCTGACCAAGCTGGTCGGCGACCACGACCACGTGGTCACGATCGAGGACGGCGTGGTCGACGGGGGCCTCGGATCGGTGGTCGCGCAGCGTGCGCGCGAGGCCGGTATCGGCACCCCGGTGCAGGCGTTCGGCATCCCGCGGGAGTTCCTCGACCACGCCACCCGCGAGCAGCTGGTGACCGAGCTGCGCCTGCGTCCTGCGGACGTCGCCCGCGATACGCTCGCGGCGCTCGGCCTGTCGTCGTGATGACCCGCATCACACGGGGCCTTAGGTCCTGGGACGAATCCTCGCCGCCTCCGTAACGTCGAGGTATCAGCAACGTCGGAGGAGCGCAAATGTCCACGAGCACCGTGTCCGCGAACACTCGGATCGAGCCCGCCGTCAGGCCGGCCTGGGAAGGGTTCGTCACCGGCCCCTGGGTGGACCGGATCGACGTCCGTGACTTCATCCAGCGCAACTACACGCCGTACATCGACGACGCGTCCTTCCTGGCGGGACCGACCGCCCGGACGACCGGCATCTGGGCCAAGCTGACCGAGATGTTCCCGGCGGAGCGCGCCCGCGGCGTCTACGACATCGACCAGCACACGCCCTCGACGATCACCTCGCACGAGCCGGGCTACATCGACCGCCACCACGAGCTCATCGTCGGCCTGCAGACGGACGCTCCGCTGAAGCGCGCGATCATGCCCAACGGCGGCTACCGGATGGTCGAGAAGGCGCTCGAGACCTACGGCTTCGCGCCCGACCCGATCGTCGGCGAGATCTTCACCAAGTACCGCAAGACCCACAACGACGGCGTGTTCGACGTCTACCCGCCCTCGGTGCGCGCGGCCCGGTCCTCGCACCTGATCACCGGCCTGCCGGACGCCTACGGCCGCGGCCGGATCATCGGCGACTACCGCCGCGTGGCCCTGTACGGCGTCGACGCCCTGATCGCGGCCAAGCGCGAGGACCGCGCGGACCTCGACAAGGAGCGCTCGTCGGAGGACGTCATCCGCGACCGCGAGGAGAACGCGGAGCAGATCCGCGCCCTGCAGGAGCTCAAGGCGATGGCCGCCACGTACGGCTACGACATCTCCGGTCCGGCGACGACGGCCAAGGAGGCCGTGCAGTGGCTCTACTTCGCGTACCTCGGTGCGGTGAAGGAGCAGAACGGCGCGGCCATGTCGCTGGGCCGCACGTCCACGTTCCTCGACGTCTTCATGCAGCGCGACCTCGCTGCGGGCCGGCTGACCGAGCAGGACGTCCAGGAGCTCGTCGACGACCTGGTCATCAAGCTGCGCATCGTGCGGTTCCTGCGCACCCCGGAGTACGACGAGCTGTTCTCGGGCGACCCCACCTGGGTGACCGAGTCGATCGGCGGCATCGGCGAGGACGGCCGCACCCTGGTCACCAAGACGTCCTTCCGGTTCCTGCAGACGCTCTACAACCTGGGCCCGGCGCCCGAGCCCAACCTGACGGTGCTCTGGAGCGACCGCCTGCCGGAGGGCTTCAAGCGCTTCTGCACGCAGGTCTCCATCGACACCTCCGCGCTGCAGTACGAGTCCGACGACCTGATCCGCGACTCCTGGGGTGACGACGCCGCGATCGCGTGCTGCGTCTCGCCCATGCGGGTGGGCAAGCAGATGCAGTTCTTCGGCGCGCGGATCAACCTGGCCAAGGCGCTGCTCTACGCCATCAACGGCGGTCGCGACGAGATGACGGGCAAGCAGGTGGCCCCCTCGGCGCCGGCCGTCACCGGTGACGTCCTCGACTACGACGACGTCGTGGCCAAGCTCGACGGGATGCTCGACTGGCTCGCCGAGACGTACGTGGACGCGCTCAACTGCGTGCACTTCATGCACGACAAGTACGCGTACGAGCGTCTCGAGATGGCCCTGCACGACCGCGCGATCCTGCGCACCATGGCCTGCGGCATCGCCGGGCTCTCGGTGGTCGCCGACTCCCTGTCGGCCATCAAGTACGCGGCCGTGCACCCGGTGCGGACCGTCGACGGCCTGATCACCGAGTACGAGGTCGAGGGCGACTTCCCGACCTACGGCAACGACGACGACCGTGCCGACGACATCGCGGTGTGGCTCGTCGAGCTGTTCATGACCAAGCTGCGCAAGACGCCGACGTACCGCAAGGCGCTGCACACGCAGTCCGTCCTGACCATCACGTCGAACGTGGTCTACGGGAAGTCCACGGGCTCCACGCCCGACGGGCGTCACGCCGGCCAGCCCTTCGCTCCGGGTGCCAACCCGATGAACGGGCGGGACGCGCACGGCATGCTCGCCTCCGCACTGTCCGTCGCGAAGATCCCCTACGGCGAGGCGCAGGACGGCATCTCGCTGACCTCGTCGGTCATCCCGACCGGCCTGGGGCGCACCCGCGACGAGCAGGTCACCAACCTGGTCGGTCTGCTGGACGCGTTCATGATGTCGTCGGGCTTCCACCTGAACATCAACGTGCTCAACCGCGAGACCCTGCTGGATGCCATGGAGCACCCCGAGGAGTACCCGCAGCTGACCATCCGGGTGTCGGGCTACGCCGTGAACTTCGTGCGGCTCACCCGTGAGCAGCAGCTCGACGTGCTGTCCCGCACGTTCCACGGATCGGTCTGACGAGGTCATGACCACCCAGGTGCACGATGCGGCGCCGTGGCCGGCCGTGCACCTGGGTCTGCCCCGGGCGCGGTCCGGGACGGCGGGGCTCTCCTCGATCGAGCTGGACCACGCGGCCAAGATGGCGGCGGTCAGGTCGGGCGCGGTCGGCTCGGTCCACTCCTGGGAGCTGGTCACGGCGGTGGACGGGCCGGGCACGCGCCTGACCGTCTTCCTGGCCGGCTGCCCGCTGCAGTGCCTGTACTGCCACAACCCCGACACCATGCAGATGCGTCGCGGCACGGACGTGACGGCCGACGAGATCCTCGCGCGGGTCGCCCGCTACCGCCCGGTGTTCAAGGCGACGGGTGGCGGGCTGACGATCTCGGGCGGTGAGCCCCTGATGCAGCCGGCGTTCCTGGCCAGATTGCTGCGCGGTGCCAAGGCGATGGACGTGCACACCACGGTCGACACGTCCGGGTTCCTGGGCAGCCAGTGCACGGACGCGATGCTCGAGGACATCGACCTGGTGCTCCTCGACATCAAGTCCGGCCTGCCGGACACGTACCGCAAGGCGACCGGGCGCGCGCTGCAGCCCACGCTGGACTTCGGTGCGCGGCTGCGGGCCGCGGGCAAGCGCACCTGGGTGCGGTTCGTGCTCGTCCCCGGGCTGACCGACGCCCCGGAGAACGTCGAGGCCGTGGCCGACCACGTCGTGAAGCTCGGCTCCGTCGTCGAGCGCGTCGAGGTGCTGCCCTTCCACCAGATGGGCCGCGACAAGTGGGACGAGCTGGGGATGCGCTATGAGCTGGCCGAGACGCAGCCCCCGGCCCCGGAGCTCGTCGAGCGCGTGCGCGCGACGTTCCGGGACCGAGGGCTGAGCGTCTACTAGGCGGGCACGTTCGCGACGCCGTCGGGGAGGATCCGCCGGCCCAGGACGCGCTCGGAGTAGCCGGTGCGGTCCAGGTACGGCGTGAGCCCACCGAGGTGGAAGCCCCAGCCGGCACCCAGGATCATGCAGAGGTCGATCTGCTGCGGGGTGGCGACGACGCCCTCCTCCAGCATGTGCCCGACCTCGACGGTGAGGGCGGTGAGGACGCTGTCCAGCACGCCCGCCTCGTCGAGCGGGGTGCCGGTCGTCTCGCGCGAGCTGTCGAAGACCGCCTGGATGGCGGGGTCGACCGGCTTCGGCAGCCCCTTGGCCCTCGCCGGCAGCACGACCGTGGTGCCCTCGGCGACGAGCTTCTCGAGGCCGGGGGAGCGGGGGAACCGGTCGCCCAGCTCCTCGCGCAGCGAGGTCAGGACGTGCAGGCCGACGGCCGGTCCGACCAGGTCGAACAGCTCGAACGGCGGCATGGGCAGGCCGAGCGGCCGCAGCGCGCGGTCCGCGACCTCGACCGGCGTGCCCTTCTCGACGGCGTCGACGATCACGCCGAGCAGCAGGACCAGCAGCCGGTTGACGACGAAGCCGGGACGGTCCGCCACGAGGACGGCCGTCTTGCGCAGCTTGGCCGCCACCGCGAACCCGGTGGCGAGCGCCTCGAGCGACGTGTGCTCGGCCTGCACGACCTCCACCAGCGGCATCGCGGCCACGGGGTTGAAGAAGTGCAGCCCGACGACGCGCTCGGGGTGCTGCAGGTCGGCCGCCATCGCGGAGACGGACAGCGCCGAGGTGTTCGTCGCCAGGATGGTCGTCGGGGAGATGACGGTCTCCAGCTCGGCGAACACCCGCTTCTTCAGGTCGAGGATCTCGGTGACGGCCTCGATGACGAGGTCGCACGACGCGAACTCGGCGAGGTCGGTCGTGCCCTGGATCGAGCCGAGCAGCCTGCTGGCGGCCGACTCGCTCATCCGACCGGTCGACGTGAGGCGGTCCACGGACGACCTCACGGCGGCCAGGCCCTTGTCGACCCGCTCCTGGTCCAGGTCCCGCATGACGACCGGGACGCCGAGGCGCTGCGCGAACAGCATCGCGATCTGCGCGGCCATGAGCCCGGCACCGACGATGCCGACGCGGGTGACCGGCTGCGCGAGCGAGCGGTCGGGGGCGCCGACGGGCTTCTTGCCACCGGACACGAGCCCGAACGCGTACACCGACGCGCGCATCTCGTCGCTCATGATCAGGTCGGCGAGCGCCTCGTCCTCGGCAACGAACGCCTCCTCGCGGGTGGCCGTGCGGGCGGCAGCCACGAGGTCGAGCGCCCGGTACGGGGCCGGACGCGAGCGGTTGATGACCGCGTCGAGGCGCTGGCGGGCGGCCGCGACGACGCTGTCCCACACCTCGGCGGAGTCGAGCTCGCGACGCTCGACGACGACCTCGCCGGTCACCACGCGGGCGGCCCAGCGGATGGACTCCTCGAGGAAGTCCGCCGGGTCCAGCACGACGTCCATCAGACCGAGCGTCGTCGCCTCGACCGCAGCGAACGGCTTGTTGGCCGCAGGCCGGGTGAGGATGACGTCGAGCGCCTTCTCCACCCCGATCAGCCGGGGCACGATGTACGCGCCGCCCCAGCCGGGCACCAGGCCCAGGCCGGTCTCGGGCAGCGCGAGGGCGCGGACGTCGGACGCCACCGTGCGGTAGTCGCAGTTGAGCGCCAGCTCCATGCCGCCGCCCAGGGCGACACCGTTGACGAACGCGAAGGTGGGCACGCCCATGGTGTGCAGCAGCTCGTACGCGCGGTGCCCGTTCTGGCCGAGCTGCAGCGCGCCCTCGCGGCCGGGCACGGAGCCGATCTGGGTGAGGTCAGCGCCGGCTGCCAGGTAGTACGGCTTCCCGGTGACGGCGACGGCGACGATCTCGCCCGCCGCGGCACGCGCCTGCTGAGCCGTGAGGGTCTCCGTCAGCTCGGCCATGCCGAGCGGGCCGAGAGTCGTCGGCTTGGTGTGGTCGAGGCCGTTGTCGATGGTGACGAGCGCCAGCGTGCCGGCGCCGCCGGGCAGCGCGACGTCGCGGGCGAGCGCGTGGGAGACGCGCTCGGGGCGCGCGGTGGTCTCGGTGCTCACTTGGTGGCCCCCTCGAGTGCGTCGTAGTCGGCGTGGTGCGGGTTCTCCCAGATGACGGTGCCGCCCTGGCCCAGGCCGACGCACATCGTGGTCAGGCCGTAGCGGACGTCCGGGTTCTCCTCGAACTGGCGGGCCAGCTGGGTCATCAGGCGCACGCCCGACGACGCCAGCGGGTGGCCGACCGCGATCGCGCCGCCGTACTGGTTGACGCGGGGGTCGTCGTCGGCGATGCCGAACGCGTCGAGGAACGAGAGCACCTGCACGGCGAAGGCCTCGTTGATCTCGAACAGGCCGATGTCCTCGATGGACAGGCCGGCACGGTCGAGGGCCTTGACGGTGGCCGGCACCGGGCCGATACCCATGATCTCGGGCTCGACCCCGGCGTACGCGAAGGACACCATCCGCATGCGCGTGGGCAGACCCAGCTCGGCGGCGGTCTCCTCGGCGGCGAGCAGGCAGGACGCGGCGCCGTCGGTGAGGGGTGCGGCGGTCCCGGCGGTGACCCGGCCACCCGCGCGGAACGGCGTGGGCAGCGTCAGGATCGCCTCGACCGTGGTGCCCGGGCGCGGCGGCTCGTCGGCGGTGGCCAGGCCCCAGCCGTTCTCCGGGTCGCGCAGCGCGACGGGGACCAGGTCGGGGTCGATCTTGCCGGCGGCGAGCGCCGCGGCGTACTTGTCCTGGCTGGCGACGCCGAACGCGTCGGCCCGCTCGCGCGTCAGGGCCGGGAACTTGTCGTGCAGGTTCTCGGCGGTGACGCCCATGTTCAGGGCGTCGTTGGCGACCAGCCGCTCCGACAGGAACCGCGGGTTCGGGTCCGCGTCGAAGCCCATCGGGTGGTGGCCCATGTGCTCGACGCCGCCGGCCAGGGCGACGTCCTGCGCACCGAACCCGATGGCCGCCGCGGTGTTGGTCACCGCGGTCATCGCGCCGGCGCACATGCGGTCGATCGCGTAGCCGGGGACGGACCGGGGGAGCCCGGCCAGCACGCCGACGGTGCGACCGAGCGTSAGGCCCTGGTCGCCCTGCTGGGTGGTCGCGGCGATGGCGACCTCGTCGATGCGCTCGGGCGGGAGCTGCGGGTGGCGCCGGAGCAGCTCGCGGACGGTCTTGACCGAGAGGTCGTCGGCGCGGGTGTGGGCGTACAGACCGTCCTTGCGCGCGCGGCCGAACGGGGTGCGGACCCCGTCGACGAACACGACGCGGCGGACGAGGGCTGCGGGTCGCGGAGATGTGGTGGGCATCGAGCCTCCAGGGCGGGACGGCGGTGTCCGACGAGCACGCGAGAGCGGGCCCGTGACGGCCGACGCTACCCGGGTGTCCCGGGCGTGGCCAGCCATAAGTTACTGAAGAGTAACAGGGACGTTAGTCCTGGGGGAGGGTCGCGAACGCCTCGGCCAGCAGGTCCGCGACGAGGCCGATCTGCCACGGCCGCGCACCGCCCGCCTGCAGGAATCCGGCGATCGAGTCAGCATCGAGACGCGCGGGAGGCGTCCAGCACAGCCGGCGCAGCAGGTCGGGCTGGAGCAGGTTCTCCGCCGGCACCTCGTGGGTCGTCGAGAGCTTCGCGACCACGTCACGAGCGGCGACCAGGCGTGCGGCCGCCTGGGGGTCCTTCTCGGCCCAGGCTCGGGGCGGCGGCGGCGCGTCGCTCTTCGGACCGCGCACCGACGGGAGGTCTGCCTCGGGAGTCGCGAGGCCGCGATCGATGGCCTGCTGCCACAGGACCGCGCGTCGGCGGGTGCCCTTGCCCGCGAACGCCGGGAGCGCCGTGAGTGCGGCGACAGAGCCGGGCAGCGCCTGCGCCGCCGCGACGATCGCGTGGTCGGGCAGGACCCGGCCGGGAGAGATGTCGCGGGTGCGGGCGTTCTGGTCGCGCGTGAGCCACAGCTCACGGACGACGGCGAGCCTGCGGGCGTCGCGGATGGCGTGGAGGCCCGAGACCCGCCGCCACGGCTCGACCCGGGGCGCCGGCAGGGGCGCGGTGCGGACGGCCTCGAACTCCTGGGCAGCCCACTCGGCCTTGCCCGCCACGGCCAGGCGCTCGGCCAGCACCTCGCGGAGCTCGACGAGTACCTCGACGTCGAGCGCGGCATAGCGCAGCCACTCGGCCGGCAGCGGCCGGGTGGACCAGTCGACCGCCGAGTGCTCCTTGGCCAGGCCCAGGCCGAGGGCGTCCGCCACGACCGCGGCCAGCCCGACCCGGTCGAGTCCGAGCAGGCGGGCCCCGAGCTCGGTGTCGAACACGCGGCTCGGTCGCAGGCCCTGCTCAGCGAGACCAGGAAGGTCCTGCGAGGCGGCGTGCAGGACCCACTCGACACCCACCAGGGCGTCCGAGAGCGAGGATAGGTCGGGCACCGCGATCGGGTCGATCAGGGCGGTGCCGGCGCCTTCGCGCCGGAGCTGGACCAGGTAGGTGCGCTGACCGTAGCGGTAGCCCGACGCACGTTCCGCGTCCACAGCCACGGGCCCTGTACCGGCCCCGAACGCGGCGACGACGGCCGCCAGGGCCTCGGGCGTCTCGACGACGGGCGGGATGCCCTCGGCGGGCTCGGTGAGCATGACGATCTCGGGACCGGGTTCCACCGTGGGGGAGTCGTCAGGGTTCTCCGGAGGCTCGGATGCCCCAGCAGGGGCGCCGGGGATCGCCTCAGGTCGCATGGGGTCAACGGTAAGCGACGACGGGGACGCATCTGCGCAGGCCGCGCGGGCGGCGCGTACGACCGCGGGTGCGGCATCCGTACACGCGCAGGTCAGGACAGCACGCCGCCGCGGATGGAGATGGCGACCAGCTCGGCGCGGTCACCCGTGCCCAGCTTGCGGGAGATGCGGGCCAGGTGGCTCTTCACGGTGAGTGCCGAGAGGCCGAGGTCCTCGCCGATGAGGCGGTTGGTGCGGCCGTCCGCGACGAGCTTGAGCACGCTGACCTCACGGGCGGTCAGGTCGGGCAGCGGCGGGGGCGGCGCCGTGACGGCCGCTGAACGCGGCAGGCTCGGCGCCGTGGCACCGGCGACGACCCCGCGCAGGCCGCCCTGCAGCAGGATGCCCAGCTCGGGACGGCTGGCGCGGCGGGTGAGCACCACGACCCGCGGAGCTCCTCGGCGGCGGAGGTTGCGCACGAGGGGTGCGGCGTCGCCGTCGGCCACCTCGGTGACCACGACGCACATCTGCTGGGTGGAGGTGGGCGGCACCGTGCGGGAACCGGGCACGCCGGGCCGCAGCTCCGGACGTCGCACCGGGGCCAGGTCGCGTCGGAGAGGCTCGATGGTCACAGGCGAGTCATCGGCACCATGACCTGGCGACTTGAGCCGGTTGCGTTGCGCGTGCCCCCCCGGGCTCGTGTTCAGCGCCTCGGCCCGAAGGCGACGACGCCGTCGGGCAGGGGTTCGAGGCCGGCCGCGGTGCACAGGAGGGTGCCCCAGGCCTGCAGGTGTGGGCCGAGATCCTCGTCGGCGGCGGTCCACGAGGCGCGGATCTCCAGCTCGGTCTGCTCGGACCGGCGCTCCAGTGCGCCGAAGCTCTGTGACAGCACCCGAGTCACCGTGCCTCCGGCGGCGTGCGCGTCGAGACCGGACTCCTCGAGCGCGTCCGTGAACCAGGTCCACGCCACCTCGGCGAGCATCGGGTCGGCGCCGACCTCGGCCTCGAGCGTCGCCCGCACCAGCGTGACGAGGCGGAAGTGCCCGTCCCACGCCTCCTGGCCGGCGGGGTCGTACAGGACCACGAAACGCCCCGACGCCAGCTCGGAGGCGGCGACGGACCGGCGAGCGGTGCGCACCTCGGCGGTGAGTGCCGCGGAGAAGGGCGCGATGCGCGCCGGGCCGGGCACCTCGTCGAGGATCACCTCGGGGCGGACGGTCACCCGGCGCAACGAACGCAGCGCGCTGACGAACTCGACGGGGACGTCCTCCGGACCAGCGGGTGTCACGTGGTGGAGCGTACGGGCGACGTGACCCGAACGGGTGTCCGGCACGCCGCCGCCGTCGGGCGGCCGTCTCGGTGTCCGGCATGCCGATCCCGACCCGGGCATGCCGGACTAGGCTGGCTCGCGCACCCAGCACCCCCGGACGTCGCCGCACCCGACCTGCGCCTGCACGTGCCCCGCACCTGCTCGCCGCCGTCGCGGACGCGGCCCGTGCCGGCCGTCGATCGAAGGAGCACGCCCCGCATGGTCGCCTCAGGAACCGCCACCGGAACCGCGCAGATCGGCGTCACCGGGTTGGCGGTGATGGGCCGCAACCTGGCCCGGAACTTCGCGCGCAACGGCTACACGGTGGCGATCCACAACCGCTCGTACGCGAAGACCGCCTCGCTGGTGGCGGACCACGGCGACGAGGGCGCGTTCGTGCCGTCCGAGTCGGTCGAGGACTTCGTCGCGTCGCTGGCCCGGCCGCGCAAGGTCGTCGTGATGGTCAAGGCCGGCGGCCCCACGGACGCGGTCATCGACGAGCTCGTGCCGTTCCTGGAGGAGGGCGACATCGTCGTCGACGCCGGCAACGCGCACTTCCCGGACACGATCCGCCGCGAGGCCGCGCTGCGCGAGAAGGGCCTGCACTTCGTCGGGTCCGGCGTCTCGGGCGGCGAGGAGGGCGCGCTGCTCGGCCCGTCGATCATGCCTGGGGGCACCAAGGAGTCGTACGAGTCGCTCGGCCCGATCCTGGAGAAGATCTCCGCCAAGGTCGACGGCGTGCCGTGCTGCACCTACGTCGGTCCGGACGGCGCCGGGCACTTCGTGAAGATGGTGCACAACGGCATCGAGTACGCCGACATGCAGCTGATCGCCGAGGCCTACGACCTCCTGCGCCAGGGGCTGGGTGCCTCGGCCGCGGAGATCGGGCAGATCTTCGCCGAGTGGAACACCGGGGACCTGGAGTCGTTCCTGATCGAGATCACCGCGGACGTCCTGCAGCACGTGGACGCCGAGACGGGGTCGGCGTTCGTCGACATCGTGCTCGACCAGGCGGAGCAGAAGGGCACCGGCCGCTGGACGGTGCAGAACGGTCTGGACCTGGGGGTGCCGATCACCGGGATCGCCGAGGCCACGTTCGCCCGCGCGCTGTCCGGCTCCGTGCCGCAGCGCTCCGCCGCGGTCGGGGTCCTGCAGGCGCACACGACCGCGTGGGACGTCACCGACCGGGACGCGTTCATCGAGGACGTCCGCCTGGCCCTGTACGCCTCCAAGGTCGTCGCGTACTCGCAGGGGTTCGACCAGATCGCCGCAGCGAGCGCCGAGTTCGGCTGGGACATCGACCGCGGGGCCATGGCCCGGATCTGGCGCGGCGGCTGCATCATCCGCGCCCGGTTCCTCAACCGGATCACCGAGGCGTACGAGCGCGACGAGAACCTGCCGCTGCTGCTGGCGGACGAGTACTTCACCGGCGCGGTCGGCAACGGCGTGGCCGCCTGGCGCCGCATCGTGGCGGGTGCCGCACTGCACGGGGTGCCGACGCCGGCGTTCTCGTCCTCGCTGTCCTACTACGACGGGGTGCGCGCGCAGCGGCTGCCCGCGGCGCTGATCCAGGCGCAGCGCGACTTCTTCGGCGCGCACACCTACRAGCGCACCGACAAGGACGGCACGTTCCACACCGAGTGGTCCGGCGACCGTACCGAGCAGACCGCGTGAGCGGGGCGCCGCTGCAGCCCGTCATCCTCGGCGCCGACATCGGCGTGTACGCCCTGGCTCGGTCGTTCCACGAGGCCTACGGCGTCACGTCGGTGGTCGTGGCCGGCGCGGCGCTCGGGCCGGTCGCGCACTCGCGCATCGTCCGGCACGAGATCGTCGCCGACGGTCACGACCCGCGCCAGCTGGTGGACCGGCTCGTCGAGGTGGCGAAGGCCATGCCCGACAGCAGGCTGCTGCTCATGGCCAACTCGGACTGGCTGGTCCGGGTGGTCGTCCAGCACCGCGCGCTGCTCGAGCAGTACTACGTGGTCCCGTTCCTGTCCGAGCACCTGCTCGACCGGATCTCCGACAAGGCCACGTTCGCGGAGATCTGCGACGACCTCGGCATCTCGGTGCCGCGGACGATCGTGCAGGACTTCGGCTCGGAGCCCTGGGAAGCCGTCCCCGTCGACCTGGAGTACCCGCTGATCGCGAAGGCGGCCAGCAGCGCGGACTACCAGGATGTCGAGTTCGAGGGCAAGAAGAAGGTCTTCGAGATCGCCACGGCCGACGAGCTCACGTGGCTCTGGGGTGCGCTGCGCGGTGCGGGCTTCCGCGGCCGGTTCGTCGTGCAGGAGCTGGTGCCCGGCGACGACACGCAGATGCGCTCGATCACCGCGTACGTGGACACCCACGGCGAGATCACCCTGCTGTGCTCGGCGCACGTGCTGCTCGAGGAGCACACGCCGTCCGGCCTGGGCAATCCCGCGGCCATGATCACGTCCCGCGACGACGCGATGCTCGACCAGGCGCGCACGTTCCTGACATCCACCGGGTACCGCGGGTTCGCCAACTTCGACGTCAAGGTGGATCCGCGCACGGGAGCGTTCCGGTTCTTCGAGGTCAACCCGCGGATCGGCCGGAACAACTACTACGTGACCGCTGCGGGGGCCAATCCGATGCGGTTCGTGGTCGAGGACGCGGTCGAGGGGCGCTCGGTGCCTCCGGTGGTGGTCGACAAGGAGATCCTCTACTCGGTCGTCCCGAACCGGCTCCTGCTGCGCTACGTGCGCGATCCCGAGCTGGCGGCACGGGTGCGCCGACTGATCGCGGCGAAGGCGGTCGCCCGGCCGCTGCAGTACCGCGGGGACCTGTCGCCGCGCCGGCGCCTCTACGTGTGGATGGCGCTGGTCAACCAGGTCCGCAAGTTCCGCCGGTACTACCCGGAGCTCACCTCGACCGGGTTCTGAGCACGTGCGAGAGGCCGGGGGGCCCCCCCCGGG
>NZ_JBFUHU010000032.1:0-16817 GCF_056402235.1 Cellulomonas sp. P4_B5_2 | reverse complement strand
CCCGAGGGTGGTGACGTCGTTCGTGGTCGGGTTGACGCCCTGGAACCCGGCGACGATGGCCACCGACCCCTGCGCGAGCGTCTGCCGGATGCGGCTGGGCGTGACGTCGATGATCCGCGCCTTGCCGTACGACTCGTCCGTGATCACCCCGGCCTGCTGGCCGGTGAACGACTTGGCCTCGACGCCGAGGTTGTGGATCGCCATGGCCAGCAGCGACATGGAGATGCGCTCGCCGGCGGTCAGGAGGATGTCCATCTCGCGCTGCGGCGGCAGCGGGGTGACCTGCTGGGCGAGGTCGATGAGCTCGTCGGTGGTGTCGCCCATGGCGCTCACCACCACGACGACGTCGTGACCGGCGCGCTTCGCCTCGGCCACCCGCTTCGCGACGCGCTTGATGCTGGCGGCGTCGGCGACGGAGGAACCGCCGTACTTCTGCACGATCAAGGCCACGGGAGAGCTCTTTCGCGGGCTCGGACAGGACCGGGCGAGTGTACGGCCGTGCCCATCAGGTGGGCACTGAGTTTCAGATGGCGGATCACGGCCGCTCAGCCCTCCACAGCACCTGCACAGACGCCGCCTCCGAACGCTCCCCCGGGGCCGGGCYGAGGCCTAGGTTGGCGCCATGTCGAGCACCGTCGATGACGACACCATGACCGCACCGCCACCCGCGACGCCCCCGCCCGGAGCCGGCATCGAGGTGCGCGGTCTGCACCGGGCGTTCGGGCAGGTCAAGGCGCTGGACGGCGTCGACCTGACCGCGCGGGCGGGGGCGGTCACCGCGCTCGTCGGCCCCAACGGCTCCGGCAAGACGACGCTGCTCCTGGTGCTGGCGGGCCTGCTCGTCCCGGACGCCGGCTCCGTGACGGTGGCGGGGTACGACCCGATCGCCCACGGCCCGGCCGCCCGCGCGCGGACCGGGTGGATGCCCGACACGTTCGGCACGTGGGACTCCCTGACCGCCCGCGAGGTGCTGCTGACGTTCGCGGCCGCGTACCGGCTGTCTGCGGCCAGGGCCGCCGAGCGGGTCACCGAGCTGTTGGCCACCGTCCACCTCACCGAGTTCGCCGACCGTCCCGCGAGCGTCCTGTCCCGCGGCCAGAAGCAGCGCCTCGGCCTGGCCCGCGCCCTGGTGCACGACCCCGCGGTCCTGCTCCTCGACGAGCCCGCCAGCGGCCTCGACCCGCGCTCCCGCGTGGACCTGCGGATCCTCCTGCGCAGGCTCGCCGACGAGGGCCGCACGGTGCTGGTCTCCAGCCATGTCCTCTCCGAGCTCGACGAGATGGCCGACGACGCGGTCTTCCTCTCACGCGGCCGCACGGTGGTCCCCGACGCCGGTCCGGGCGGCGGCCGCTCCTGGCACGTCCGCGCGCTGTCGGTCGAGGCGCTCACGTCCTGGCTGACCAGCACCGGCGCGGCGTGGCGGCCCGACGAGGCGCCGGTCTCCCCCACCGGCTCCGGCGGCGTGCTGCTCGAGGTCGACGGTGAGGAGGGTGCCGCGCAGCTGATCCGCGACGCGGTCGCCGCCGGGGTCGCGCTCGTGTCCGTGGTGCCGGCCGGCGGGGCGCTCGAACAGGCCTATCTGACCCTCGAGGAGGACCGGCGATGACCATGTCCGAGGTCGAGCTCGAGCACGAGCCGTCGACGACGCCACCTCGCGCACCCCGTTCGGCCACCTGGGGGCTCACCTGGCACGGCGTCCGCACGGTCGCGGTCCTCGAGCTGCGGCAGCGCGTGCGCTCGACCCGGTGGATCGTCGCGCTGATCGTCTGGTTCGTCGTGGTCGGCGGTATCACGCTGCTCACGTCCGGGGCCATCTCGGCGATCACGGCGGGCGAGTCGTCCGTCGACCGGCCGACCAACGGCCCGCTGCTGTTCGGTGCCGTCACGTTCCTCGTGCTCGGCCTCGGCCTGCTGGTCACGCCGACCCTGGCCTCCACCGGCATCAACGGGGACCGCAACGCCGGCACGCTGGCGACCCTGCAGGTCACCCTGCTGACCCCGGCCGAGATCGCCGCCGGCAAGCTCCTCGCCGCCTGGGCCGCCGCCTGCGCGTTCCTGGTGGCCAGCCTGCCGTTCTTCGGGATCGCACTCGCCCTCGGCGGCACGCCCGGCACCGCGCTGCCGCGCGTCATCATCCTGGTCGCGGTCCTGCTGGCCGCGGTGTGCGGCATCGGCCTGGGGTTCTCCGCCCTCACCGCGCGCACGGCCGGCTCCACCGTGCTCACGTTCCTCACGGTCGCCGCGCTGACCCTGCTGACGCCGATCCTCTTCGGGCTCACCTACCCGTCGATCTCGCGCACCCAGACCGTCGAGGTGTCGACCGTCCCGCAGGACTGGACCGGTGAGGTCGACGCCGAGTGCGAGATCCGGCTCGAGGAGCGATCCGTCACCCACACGGAGCGCACCTGGTGGCTGCTGGGCCTCAACCCGTTCGTCGTGCTGGCGGACGGCGCGGGTACGACCGAGTACACGAGGTTCTCCGGCAACGTCAACGACCCGCTCGGTGCCATCCGGGACGGGGTCCGTGAGCTGCGTGCGGGCCCCACGATCCCGCTCGATGAGTGCTGGACCGACCAGACCTCGGTCGACGACAGGACCGAGACGGCCTCGCGCACGCCCGTCTGGCCGTGGGGGCTGGCCGTGTCCGTGCTGCTGGGCGCCGGCGGGTTCGTGGTCGCGGTCCGGCGGCTGCACGTGCCCACCCGCACGCTGGCTCGGGGGACGCGCGTCGCCTGAGCCGACCGGGTGACAGCTACGGTGCGCGACCCCGGCTCGCCCCTACGGTGTGCCGATGTCGAGCAACRGTCGGGTCTCCTGGGCGGGGTCGCGCGCCGTCGCGGCCACCCAGCTCCGGCACCGTCGTCGGACCACCCGATGGGTGCGCGCGCTGCTGGTCTGGTGCGGCGTGCTGGCCGGCGTCCTGCTCGTCGCGGTCGCTCTGCTGCCCTGGCTGCTGCCCTCCGTCACCAGCTACTCCGGCACCGCCGCCGGCCCGGGTTCGGTCGGCCAGGTCCTCGGGTTCGGCGAGCTCGAGGTGACGCCGGGACCGACGCTCTTCGCGGTCGTCACGTTCACGATGCTCGCCGGCGCCGTGGTCGCCGGCGCCACGCTCACCGCGACCGCACCCGCCGTGACGGCCGCACCGGCCGACCGGGCGCTGGGGACGTGGCTCGCCAGCTGGATCTGCACCTGCGGCCTCGTCGCCGCCGGCGTCCCGTTCCTGGTCCTGACGCTGGTCGCCGGTGGTGGACCCCCGAGCGCGGTCGTCCGCGTGACGCTGGTGGTCGCGCTGCTCGCCGCGGGGGTCTGTGGCGTCGCGGAGGGTCTGGCCACCGCCGGGCGCGCGCCGACGCGGGTGGTGCGCATGACGGTCGGTGCCGTCCTGGCGGTGACGCTGGTGACGCCGGTGCTCGTCGCGATCGCAAACCCCCTGGTCACGACGACCGGTCCGGTGCAGGTCTACACCGTGCTCCCGTCGTCGCCGGCCAACACCGACAACCCCACCTGCGGGTACGAGCCGGCCGTCCGGCGGATCGCGCACACCGAGCGCTCCTGGTGGGTGCAGGTGGTCAACCCGGTCGTCCTGGTGGCCGACGCCGCGGGCACCCCGGACCCGGGACCGATGAGGCGCAGCGCGGTGGCGTGGCCCATCGACCCGCTCGACGGGATCCGCCGGGGCGCGCGCCTGCTGCGGGCCGGATCACCCCTGCAGCTGGACGAGTGCGCCAGCATCGTCTCCGACGAGCACATCGAGCAGTCCGTCGCCACGGGGCCGTTCTGGGGTTGGGGTGTGGCGTTCTGGACGATCCTGGGCGCCGTCGGCGTCGTGCTCGCCGCGCGTCGACAGCCTGCCTGAGACCGCCCGGCCGGGTCAGGGCTGCAGGGCGTCGTACTCCGCCTCGGCGACCGTGCCCCTACGTCGCCTGGACCGGTTACGGCTGTAGCGCGTCGTACTCCGCCTCGGCCGCGACGTCGTCCTCCACGTCCAGCCGCAGGTGCGCCAGCATCGTCTGCAGGGTGCGCAGCACGCTCGACGCGCGCTCGCCCCAGTCGGACAGATACGAGAACTGCCACCACCAGAGGGCTTCGAGCACGCCGCCGGTCTCGTAGTGCCGCAGGCCCTGGGCCAGCGCCCCGGCGATCGCGACGAGGTCGCCGGACACGCTCGCCGGCTGGACGTCGACGCCCAGCAGCGGGTCGACCACCTCGGCGTACTCGTCGATGCCCTCGAACACGTTGGCCAGGTTGGCCCGCAGGGGCTCGACGTCCGGGTCGGGGCCGAGGTCAGGCTCGAAGCGCTCCGAGGGGACCACGTCCGTCGTGGCACCCAGCCGCGCGCCCGCCGCGAGCACGTCGCTGACCGCGAGCAGCAGCAGCGGCAGGGACGCGTCCGGGTTGGCGCCCGAGGCGACCTCGGTGATGGTGGTCAGGTAGCTGCGGGTCTCAGCCGCGACCGCCTGGGCGATCTCGCGAAGATCGGCGTCTGCCGTGGTGCTCATGTGCCCGCTCCCCTACGCGCTGATCCGTCGTCGGCCCTCGAACGCGCGGCCGAGGGTGACCTCGTCCGCGTACTCCAGGTCCCCGCCGACCGGCAGGCCCGACGCCAACCGGCTGACCGTCAGGCCCATGGGGACCAGCAGTCTCGCCAGGTAGGTGGCCGTGGCCTCGCCCTCGACGTTGGGGTCCGTGGCCAGGATGACCTCGGTGACGGTGCCGTCCGCGAGCCGCGTCATCAGACCGGCGATGCGCAGGTCGTCGGGGCCGACGCCCGCGATCGGGTTGATGGCCCCGCCGAGCACGTGGTACTTGCCGCGGAACTCGCGGGTGCGTTCGATGGCGACGACGTCCTTGGGCTCCTCGACGACGCAGATGGTCACCGGCGAGCGGCGCGGGTCGCGGCAGATGCGGCACTGCGGCTCCTGCGCGACGTTCCCGCAGATCTCGCAGAACCGGACCCGCAGCTTCACCTCGGTGAGCGCGTCCGACAGCCGGCGGACGTCCGCCGGATCGGCCGAGAGGATGTGGAACGCGATGCGCTGGGCGCTCTTGGGACCGACCCCGGGCAGTCGCCCGAGCTCGTCGATCAGGTCCTGGACCGCGCCTTCGTACACGCCTGCCAGCCTACGGGGTCGGTGGGGTCCCGCCGTCGGACGCCACCAGCTCCACCTCGAACCCCTGGGCGTCCTCGAGGTAGGCCGCGTAGTGCTGCGGACCGCCCGCGAAGGGGTGCCGGTCCGCGAACAGCAGCGACCAGCCGTGCGCGGGGGCGGCCTGGACGAGCGCGTCCACGTCCGCGCGCGAGCCGCCCCAGAGGGCCAGGTGGTTCAGGCCGGGTCGGAGCCGGTCGTGCGGGGCCGACGCCACGTCCGGACCGGACTCGAGCACCACGTAGGGCCCCGTGTCCCGTCCCCAGCTGACGCCGTCGGGCCACCGGTCGCGCACCTCGTAGCCCAGCCGCGACAGCAGCCAGCCCCAGCTCCACTCCGCCGCGCTCAGGTCACCCACCCAGATCTCCAGGTGGTGCAACGCACCGGGCGACGCGTCGGTCACGACGAGCCGTCGTCCAGCTGCTCGTCGATGACCGTGCCGCCGAGCATCTGCGCGACCAGCGGCGCGCCCATCAGGCTGGACGAGGTGATGTCCGGGTCGTCCGGCGAGGGGTCGTCCGGCACGCCGGGCACCATCCGCGACGCCGACTCGCGTGCCGCGGCCATACCGCGCTCGCGAGCGGTGCCGGCAGGTGGCAGGGCGATGTCCTGCGGCGGGGCGCCCGGGGTGGCCGGTTCGCCGGGCTCGTCGTCCGGGGGCTCGGGCATCGGGGGCTCGTCGTCCCACGATGCCGCCGCCTCGGCCGGGGTCACCGCGCGCGGGTTGGCGCGGTCGTCGGGTGCGGGTCGCGTCGTGGCCGGTGCCGCCGGAGCGGCGCTCACCTGCTCCGCGAGGATGCCCTCGACCCGCACGTCGAACCCGAGCGTCTCCCGCACGGCCCGGGCGACGACATCCGCGTGCGCGCCGTTGCGGAACGTGGTGGCGAGGGCCGGGTTGTCGAAGGCCACCCGCAGCGTGGTCGCGTCGAGCTCGGCGACCTGGGCGTTCCGCGGGTCGATGAGCGCCCACGTGACGCGGCGCAGGCCCTTGACCGTCTCCAGGACCTCCGGCCAGCGGCGGCGGAGGACCTCGGTGTCCGGTCCGCCGGAGGAGGCGCGGGCGGGGGCCGGTGCAGGTGCGGGTTCCGGTGCCGTCGGAGGGGCTGGGGCCGGCTCGGGGGTCGCGACCTGCTCGGGCTCGACGGGCTCGACGACAGCCGTGGGCGGCGCGGGATCCCACGGCGGGCCGTCGTCGGCGTCGCTGGTCGGCGACTCGGCCGGCACCTCCGTCGGCTCCGGGGCAACCGTCGGTCGAGGCGACTCGGTCGGTGCGGCAACGGGTGGCGGAAGCTGTGTCGGCACCGGCTCGGGACGCGGGCTCGTCCCCGCACTCGTGGGCGCGACAGCAGCCGCCTGCGGCGCGACGGCCACGGGTGCGACAGCAGGAACCGGCGGAGCGACGGCGATGGGTGGGGCGGCGGGGACCGGCAGCGCGGGAGCCTGCGGTCCGGCGACCGGCACGCGCACCCCCGCGGCGCCGTCGGCGGGCAGGCCGCGCTCCAGCCGGTCGAGCCGGGCACCGAGGCCCGAGCGGGTGTCCTCCGCCGCGGGCAGCAGCAGCCGCGCCATGAGCAGCTCGAGGTGCAGGCGGGGGGACGTCGCGCCGGTCATCTCGGTGAGCGCCGCGTTGCACAGGTCGGCGGACCGGGACAGCTCCGAGGCGCCCAGGTGGCGGGCCTGCAGGCGCATGCGGTCGAGCTGGTCGGTCGGGACGTCGCGCAGGGCGGCGTCCGCGGCGTCGCCGGAGGCCGCGATGACGATGAGGTCGCGCAGCCGTTCGAGCAGGTCCTCGACGAACCGCCGCGGCTCGTGGCCGGTGGAGATCACGCGGTCGACCACGCGGAACGCCGAGGCCCCGTCGCGGGCGGCGATCGCCTCGACCAGGTCGTCCAGCAGCGACGCCTGCGTGTACCCGAGCAGCGCGGCCGCGCCCTCGTACCCGACCTCACCGCCGCCGGAGCCGGCGATCAGCTGGTCCAGGACGGAGAGCGTGTCGCGCACCGAGCCACCGCCCGCGCGCACGACCAGCGGCAGCACGCCGGAGGCCACCGGCACGCCCTCGCTGTCGCAGAGCTGCTGCAGGTAGGGCACCAGCACGTCCGGCGGCACCAGGCGGAACGGGTAGTGGTGGGTGCGCGAGCGGATGGTGCCGATGACCTTGTCCGGCTCGGTCGTCGCGAAGATGAACTTGATGTGCGGCGGCGGCTCCTCGACGATCTTGAGCAGCGCGTTGAAGCCCTGGTTCGAGACCATGTGGGCCTCGTCGAGGATGAACACCTTGTAGCGGTCCCGCGCGGGCGCGAACGTGGCGCGCTCCCGCAGCTCGCGGGCATCGTCGACACCGCCGTGGCTGGCCGCATCGATCTCCACCACGTCGAGGCTGCCCGGTCCGCCGCGCGCCAGCTCGACGCACGACGGGCACACGCCGCAGGGGGTGTCGGTCGGGTTCTCCTCGGTGTTCTCCGCGCAGTTCAGGATGCGAGCGAGGATGCGCGCGGAGGTCGTCTTGCCGCAGCCGCGCGGGCCGGAGAACAGGTACGCGTGGTTGACCTGACCGCTGCGCAGCGCCTGCCGCAGGGGCGCGGTGACATGGTCCTGACCGATCACCTCGGCGAAGTTCTCGGGCCGGTACCGCCGGTACAGGGCTGTCGTCACGCCACGAACCCTAGACGCCCTTACCCACACACGTTCAGTCGGCCCGCACCACCGTGTCGGCCAGCACGGACCGCAGCAGCGGGCGGGACGTCTCCGTCGCCGCGTAGACCAGCGCGCACCCGCCGACCAGGAACCCGACGAGCATCAGGGGTCCTTGCGGGGACGCCACGGCGGCCAGCCCGAGCAGCGGGTAGAACATGACGAGCGCGGTCAGCGCCGACCCCACGGCGACGAACAGCAGCGGCACCAGCACGGTGCGCCGACGGACGGAGTCGTGCAGCTCGACGGGGGTGCCGGCGAGGTTCTGCAGCGCGATCTCCCGGCGCCGGTCGAGCACCGACGCGGCCTGCGCGATCCCCGCGGACACGGCGGCGAGCAGGAAGGCGACGACGAGCGTGACCATCCCGCCGGTCACCAGGTCATCCATGAGGATCGCGCCCTGCGGGTCCTGCGAGGTGTCGATCGCGGTGAGGGACGGCAGGACGGCGAGCGCCCCGGCCACGAACCCGGCGAGCCCGAGGCCGCCGACCACGCGCCACGCGCCCTTCGGGTCGTCGAGCAGCCGACGGGCGGCGAGCAGCCGCGCGGGCGTGGACGCGCGACGCAGCTGCACCTTGCCGACGAGGCCGAGCACCCACGGACCGACGGCGTTCAGGGTGGCGAAGCCGACGGCCAACGCCCCGATGAGCGCGGCCGCGGCCGCTGCACCGAAGGCACCGGCGACAGAGCTGACGACCATGAACGCGCCGATCCCGACGACGGCGACGACGGCACGCAGCCAGGTCATCTTCTTGGGCGTCTCCCGCCGGGCGACGCCCAACGGCGACACGCTCACGCGGCGCAGCGAGAAGGCCCCCGACAGCGCGGCAAGGACCGGCACCGCCACCAGCGCGATCGCGAAGCCCTCCCACCCGACCCACAGCTCGGCGACGCTGAACGTGGTGCCCTGGAACGGCAGCAGCGCGCACACGGGGAGCAGCGCGGTGTAGAGCAGGATGCCGAGGACCGCGCCGACGAACCCCTGCCACGCGGTCTCCGCGACGGTGAGCCCGACCACCTCGCGGGGTGTCGCGCCGAGGAGGCGCAGAGTGGCCAGGCGGGCGTCCCGACGAGCCACCCCCAGGCGGGCGGCGGCGCCGGCCAGCGTGATCAGGGGGACCACGAGGAGGACGACGGCGATCCACGCGAGGATCACGTAGACGCTGCGGTCGTCGCCCTGCCCCTGCGGGACCGGCAGCTCCGCACGGGACGCGAACCCCAGCAGGCCGCCGACGACGCTCAGGGTGAGTCCGGTGGTCACGGCGAACGCGGTGATCGCGAGCCCCGTCGTGACCTGGGCGTCCCGACCGCCCGCCCGCTGGAACCGAGGTGCGAGCGCGAGGACGGCGTTCACCGCGGCACCTCGGCGGTCGCGCCGACGACGAGCCCGTCGCGCACCTCGATGCGCCGGTCGCACCAGTCGGCCACCTGGCTGTCGTGGGTGACGACGACCAGCGACGCGCCCGCGGCCTTCGTCGTCTCGGTGAGGATCCGCATGACGTCGTGGCCGGTCGCCTGGTCGAGCGCACCCGTCGGCTCGTCGGCGAAGACGACCGCGGGGCCGGTGATCAGCGCCCGCGCCACGGCCACCCGTTGCGCCTGCCCGCCGGACAGCTCCCCGGGGCGACGCCCCTCCATCCCGGCGAGGCCGAGCGACCCGAGCCATCGGCCGGCCAGCTCGGTGGCGTCGCGCCGCGAGGTCCCCAGCAGCATGGCGGGCAGCGCGACGTTCTCGATCGCCGGCAGCTCGGAGAGCAGCTGGCCGAACTGGAACACGAAGCCGTACCGCCGGCGGCGCAGCAGCGACCGGTCGCGGTCGGACAGCCCTCCGACCGGCAGCCCGTCGAGCGCGACCGTGCCGGAGTCGGGCGGCAGGATCCCGGCCAGGCAGTGCAGGAGCGTCGACTTGCCCGAGCCTGACGGGCCCATGACGGCGAGCGACTCGCCGTCGTGCAGGTCGACGTCGACGCCGGCGAGCGCCGTGGTGGAGCCGAAGCGCTTGACCAGGCCGCGGGCGGACAGGCGAGGGGTGGCGGTGTTCATGCCGCCAGGCTGCCGGGCCGAGTACGTGCACGACATCGACCTGCGGGCCCTCCCGTGGGGCCGCGTCCTGCACCCAGGGACGGACGCCCGTCGTCCCCTGGCCGGACGGGTGACCGGGGCACCAACCACCCACTGGCCCGCCGGCATGCGGGGGCCGTCTCCTGACCCGAGCTCAGACGAGCAGGGCGATCCCGGCCAGGACCACCGCACCCGCCCCGACGACCGAGACGACCACGCGCGCCCGCTGCGGGAGCCGCTGCCCGAACACCCCGCTCCCGACCGCCAGCAGCAGCTGCCAGACGAGCGACGCCACGCCCGCACCGACGACGAACGCGACGACCGACGTGGTCCCGGCGACGCCGAGGGCGAGCCCGACCGCCACGGTCGTGAACGTCAGCGCCGTCAGCGGGTTGATCGCGGTGAGCCCGACGAAGCGCACGTACGCCACCAGGGGCGACGGCCCGGCGGACGGACCGGTCTCCGCCAGCGGCCGGCGGGCGGCGCGGACGGAGGCGACGAGCCCCACCGCCCCCACGACCACGAGCACCACCGCACCGATCCCCCGGACGAGCGCCGCGTGCTCGTCCAGCACGCGGCTGACGGGCGCCCCCACCGCGACCGCCACCACCGCGTACGCGAGATCGACGGTCGCGATCCCGCAGGCCGCGCCGACGGCCACCCGGACCCCGTCGACCAGGCCGGTGCGCAGCAGGAGGACGCCGACCGGTCCGACGGGCATCGCCACGGCCAGGCCGGCCAGCACGCCGAGGAGGAGGGGTGACGACACGCGCTCAGCCTGCGCACTGCACGGGTCAGCGGTCACGCGCACTCTGCGGAAACTCACGCGCGACTGCGATGATCCTCGGATGGACTCTGTCGACGACGCAATCCTCCGCGAGCTGACCGCGGATGCGCGGTTGCCGTACCGCGAGCTCGGGCAGCGGGTGGGCCTCAGTGCCAACGCGGCGGCGAACCGTGTCCGCAGGCTCGTCGAGACCGGGACCATCCGCGGGTTCACGGTCGTGACCGCCGAGTCGCCCGCCCGCCCGGGCGCCGGTCTCGAGGTGTTCGTCGAGGTGCGCCTCGCCGACGGGACCAGCAACGAGTCCTTCACCGCCGCGCTGGGCCGGGGCTTCCCGCAGGTGCTCGACGCCGTCCACGTCACCGGCTCGTACGACTACCTGCTGCACGCCGTGGTGGCGGACCCGGCGGCGCTGGACCTGTTCGTCCGCCGGCTCAAGCGCGAGGCCGGGGCGGGTCAGACGTTCACCCGCCTGGCGCTGCGGGCATAGAAAGGACCCCCCGCACACCCGCCAGAGCTCACCTGCCCTTGCTGCCTTCCGGCCCTGGGGGAGTTCAGCGAGATGACGCCGCACGAGGGGTCTGCCGGAAATCCTAACCCGTCCCGCCGGTGAGGATGACACGGTCGGTGAGCCCCGCGAGCGTCGACAGGTCGAACCGGGCGGCCCCGGGCACGAGGGCGTTCGCAGCACCGGCGGCCGTCGCGAGCCGCAGCGCGTCCGGCAGGTCCAGCCCCTCGTCGAGCGCCCGGACCAGCGCACCGAGCAGCGAGTCGCCGCTGCCGACCGGGTACGTCCCGACCACGCCGGGCAACGACGCGTGCAGCGTGCGCACGCCGTCGGTGGCCCGCAGCCCGGCCACGCCGTCGGTCACCACGACGAGGGCGCCGGTGCGCGCGTGCAGGGCGTCCACGATCGCCGCCAAGGGGGTGGTGACGGCGAGACCGAGGAGCTCGCACGCCTCCGCGCGGTTGACCTTGAGGAGGTCCGGCGACGCCTCCTCCAGCAGCCCCCGCAGCGCGGGACCGTGGCTGTCGACGGCCAGGCGGACGCCGGCGCGGGCGACGACCGCCGCCAGCCGGACCAGGGCGTCGGCCCCGAGCGACGCCGGCACGCTCCCGCTGACCAGGCACCACCCGGGACGCCCGGCGAGCAGGTCGTCGAGGACGTCGACGAGCTCGGCGTAGGCGTCGGGCAGCACCGGCACCGCGTGCTCGTAGATCTCGGTCAACCCGTCGTCCGACCGGGCGAGCACGCTCACGCAGGTGCGGGTGAGCCCGCCGCCGTCGACCACCCGCAGCTCGACCCCGTCGGCGCGCGCCAGGTCCGCGACCGTCGTCCCCGCGCCACCGCCCAGCACGGCCACGGCCGCCACCGAGGAGCCCAGCGCCGCGGCCGCCCGGGCCGCGTTGAGCGCCTTGCCGCCCGCCACCCGGTGCACCTCGAGCGGGCGCTGGATGCCGGTCAGCTCCTCGACGACGTACGTGACGTCCAGCGACGGGCTCACCGCGGCGGCCGTGATCACGCGGCTCCGAGGTCGGCGAGCGTGGCCTGGCGGCCGGTGCCCCCGCTGCCGAGCGTGGACAGCGAGCCCGCCGCCGCGGCCCAGCGCAGCCGTTCTGCCTCGTCGGCGACCCCGTGCGCGAGGGCGGCGAGGTAGCCGGCGTCGAAGCTGTCGCCCGCACCGGTGGTGTCGACGACCTCGACCGGCAGGCCGGGAGCACGAGCGACGGCCCCGGCAGCGTCGACCGACCAACCCCCGTCGGCCCCCGCCTTGACCACGACCCGCGGACCGCGCGAGGCCAGGTCCCGGGCGATGTCGACGTCGGCACCGGACCCGAGGGCGCGGAGCTCGGACAGGTTCGGAAGGAAGACGTCGACCAGGTGCAGGAGCTCGAGGACTCCCGCCCACCGGCCCGCCGGGTCCCAGTTGGTGTCGAGGCTGACGGTGACGCCTGCGGCGCGGACCTCCTCGAGGAGGCCGGGCAGCTCGGCCGCGAGCGACGGCTGCAGGAAGTACGAGGCCACGTGCAGGTGCGCCGCACCGGTGGCCGAGAGCGCGGCCCGCACCTCAGAGGCGCGCAACGAGGGGATGGTGCCCGGCACGGTGAGGATCGCGCGGTCGTCGGGTGCGGACAGGATCACGGACAACCCGGTCGGCACGTCCGGGTCCACGGCGACGTGCGTCGTGGAGACCCCCGCGGCCGCGAGCGCGTCGAGCTGGAACCGGCCGAACGCGTCGTCGCCCACCCGCGCGACCAGCTGCGTCGGGACGCCGAGCCGCGCGAGCCCGCACGCCACGATCGACGCGCTGCCGCCCAGCACCAGCTCACCGGAGTCGAGCAGCTGCTCGGCCTGCCCGAACCGGGGCACGACATCGCCGCGCAGCACGAGGTCCACGTTGGCGTCGCCGGCGACCAGCACGGGCCTCATCCTTTGAGCCCGGAGAACGTCATGGTCGCGATGAACTGCTTCTGGGCGAGCACGAAGAAGGCGATGAGCGGGAGGGTCGCGACGACGTTGCCGGCCATGAGCAGCGACCAGTCGGTGCGGCGGTCCCCCTGGAAGTTGGTGATGCCCAGCTGGAGGGTGAAGGTGCTCGGGTCGTTGATCGCGATGAGCGGCCAGACCAGGTCGTTCCAGGAGCCCAGCAGCGTGAAGATCGCGAGGGTCGCCATCGCCGGCTTGGCCAGCGGGAGGACGATCCGCCAGAACACCGCGAGGCGCGAGCAGCCGTCGAGCACCGCGGCCTCCTCGAGCTCGGCGGGCAGCGACAGGAAGAACTGCCGCATGAGGAAGATCCCGAACGCGGAGGCCAGCCAGGGCACGATCGCGGCGCCCAGGGTGTCGATGAGGCCGACCCTGGCGAACATCACGTACGTCGGGACCATGAGGAGCTGGGTCGGGATCATGATCGTGGCGACGATCGCGAGGAACCCGAACGTCCGGCCGGGGAACCTCAGGCGTGCGAACCCGTAGCCGGCCAGCGAGCAGAGCACGAGGTGGGACAGGACCCCGACCGTCGAGACGATCACCGTGTTGAGCAGCCAGCGCAGGATGTCGGACTCCGCGAACAGCTTGGCGAAGCCGTCGAGCGTGAGGGTCGACGGGATCAGCCGGGGCGGGAACTTGTTGATCTCGGACGCCGGCGTCAGGGCCGTGAGGAACATCTGCACGAACGGCAGCGCGAACAGCAGGGCCACCGGGGCAAGCAGGACGTGCCACCACCAGTGCCGGCGGCCGTGCCGGCGCGGGGGTGCGGCGTCGGAGGTGACCGGCGTGCGCGACAGCATCTGCACGGCCATCAGAACGCCTCCACCTTCGCGCGCCTGGAGTACAGGACGACCCCGCCGGTGATCACGAGCGTCACCGCGAACAGGCCGTAGGCCACCGCCGAGGCGTAGCCGAACTCGAGGCTCTTGAACGCCGTCTGCCACAGGTAGTAGACGATCGTCTGCGTCGCGTCGAGCGGTCCCCCGCGCGTCGTGGTGTACACGAGGTCGAACAGCTGGATCGCCCCGATCACCTGCCACACCGTGACGAAGACCGTGACCGGTGCCAGCTGCGGGAACGTCACGTGCCAGAACGACTGCCACCGGTTGGCGCCGTCGATCCGGGCGGCCTCGAGCAGCTCGGCCGGGATGTCCTGGAGCGCTGCGAGGTAGATCACGGTGGTGAACGCGGCCTGCCCCCACAGCGACATCAGGGTGATGACGACCATCGCCTGCGAGGGGTCCTCCAGCCACCCCTGCTGCGGCAGGTGCAGCGCGCGCAGGACCGTGTTGGCCAGCCCGAACTGGGGGTTGAACAGGTAGGTGGTGAGGATGCCGGTCGCCGCGGCGGACGCGACGAACGGCAGGAAGATCGCCGTCCGGTAGAAGCCGATGAGGACCAGCGACCGGTTGAGCAGGAGGGCGAGCGCGATGCCCAGCAGCACCGAGGCGGGCACGAACAGGGCCGTGTAGAGGACGGTGTGCCCGACCGCGTCACGCAGGGCGGCGTCCGTCACCATCTGCTGGTAGTTGCCGACCCCGACCCACGTCGGCGTCGAGAAGCCGTCCCAGCTCTGCAGCGACAGCCAGAACGCCCAGGCCGCGGGGAAGATCGACAGGCCGAGCACGATGAGCATCGCCGGGGCGACGAACCCCCAGCCCTGCAGCCCGGCCCGCCGACGCGCCCTGCGGCTCCCCGGTCGGGTCACCGCGGCGTGCGGGGCGTGCGCCTGCGGGAGGAACGCACCACGGCGTCGGGCGGGGGCCGTCGCGCTCGCCATCGTCACCCTCCGAGACCCTGCGTCGCCGTGGCCGCGGCCTCCTTCAGCGCGTCGGCCGGATCGCCCTGACCCTGCATGACCTGCGAGATCGCCGATCCGATGGCCTCGGAGAGAGTGACGTAGCCCTTGACGGTCGGCCGGGCGTGCTTGGAGTTGACCATGTTGGCCGCCATGACGTCGAGACCCGGAAGAGCGTCGACCTGGGCCAGGAACTCCGGCGACTCGGCCTCCGACGAGCGCAGCGGCAGGTTGCCGTAGGCCACGTTCCACCTGATGTCCTGCTCGGCCGCCGTGAGCCACTTCGTCAGCTCGTACGACCAGTGCGCGCGGTTGGCGTCCTTGTGGTCGAACAGCACCCACAGGTCCGGACCGGACACGCTCTCGTGGTTGCCGTCCACACCGGGCAGGGGCACGACGCCGTAGGAGGTCTTCGCCGTCTGCAGGTCGTACAGGGTCCAGGGGCCTGACGTGATCATGCCGATCCGGTCGCTGGCGAACAGCTGGGCGGCCTTGGTGTCGGTCTGGTCGAGGTAGATGCTCTTGTCGTCGACCGCCATGTCGCGCAGCAGCGTCAGCCCCGTCACACCCGCGTCCGAGTCGAACGTCGCCGTCTTCTGGTCGTCGGACAGGATCTCGCCGCCGTTCTGCCACAGGTGCGGCCAGAACTGCCACGTGGTCTCCTCCGAGCCCGACACCGAGTAGCCGTAGCCGTACGTGTTGGTGCTCGGGTCGGTGAGCTGCTTCGCGGCGGCGCGGAAGTCCTCCCACGTCCAGTCCTCGGTCGGGTGGTCCACACCAGCAGCGTCGAACACGGTCGTGTTGTAGATGAGGGTGAGGTTGTCGACGACGGCGGGGAAGCCGATGGTCGTGCCGCCTCCCGGCTGGGCCGTCTGGCGCGCCGCCGCCGGGAACTCGTCCCACGTCACGCTCGGGTCCGCGACCTGCTCGGTGATGTCGAGCGTGCGCTTGGAGGCCTGCAGCTCGCTGGCCCACGAGCCGTACGCGTAGGAGATGTCGGGGTAGGTGTTGCCGGCGAAGCCCGCCGACAGCTTCTGCAGCAGCTCGTCGGTGGACGGGGCGCCCGAGGAGATGTCGACGGTGACGTTCGGGTGCAGGTCCTCGAAGTCCGCGGCCAGCCCCTCGAGGATCGTCTCGGCCTGGTCGGCCTGGCCGGTCCACCACGTGATGGTCGTCTTGGCGTCGGGGTCGAGCTCGGTGGCTCCCTGCGCGGTGCCGGAGCAGGCGGTCACGGACAGGGACGCGACGACGGCGGTGGCGGCCGTCAGGGCGGCGAGGCGGTTCCGGTGCGAGCGTTGGGGGGTCAACGTCGTGTCTCCTCGAGTCGGTGGCGCGCGGGTCTTGGTCGGGTCAGGACAGGACGACGGAGCGGGTCAGGTGGCGTGGCGTGTCCGGGTTGAGGCCGCGGCTCTCGGCCAGCGCGACGGCGAACCGCTGGGCCTGCACGAGCTGGACCAGCGGGTCCTCGTCGGTGGCCAGGACGCGGGCGCCCGTGGCCTCGATGTCGGCGACGATGGCGGGGTCCGCCGTGCCGAAGATGGTGACCAGCGAGCCTGGGTGGGCGACCGCGATGGGTCCGTGCCGGTAGTCGAGGACGGGGTACGACTCGGACCACGCCTGTGCGGCCTCGCGGACCTTGAGGGCGGCCTCCTGCGCGAGCCCGCAGGTCCAGCCGGTGCCGAGGTAGACGACGTGGTCGATGCCGTCGACCGGCACCGGCAGAGGAGCGTCGAGGGCGCGCTGCACGGCGTCCACCAGGCCGCCCGTGGCGTCGCCGAACGCCGTGCGGGCGATCGCCAGGAACGTCGTCGGGAAGCGCGTCTGCACCACCGACTCCTCGTC
>NZ_JBFUHU010000031.1:0-16898 GCF_056402235.1 Cellulomonas sp. P4_B5_2 | reverse complement strand
CGTGCTGGCCGCGTGCGGGACGGGCTCGCCGTCGGCGGCCGGCTCGAGCGCCGAGGACCTGTCCGGCAGCGACAAGCTGGTCCGCTGGGCCAACTGGACGCAGTACCTCGACCAGGACGACGACGGGACCAGCTACCCGTCGCTGCTCGCGTTCGAGGAGCTGTCGGGCCTCACGGTCGAGTACGCCGAGGACATCGACGACAACGACGCGTTCTACGGCAAGGTGTCGGGCCAGCTGAAGAACGGCCAGGACATCGGCTACGACATCATCACGCTGACCGACTGGATGGCCGCGCGGATGATCCGGCTCGGGTACACCCAGACGCTGGACAAGGAGCGGATGCCCAACGCGGACAACATCCTGTCCAGCCTCGCGAACGTCGACTTCGACCCGGGCCGTTCGCAGTCCCTGACGTGGCAGTCGGGGTTCGCCGGGCTGGCCTGGGACAAGGAGAAGGTGCCGGGCGGTCTGCACACCCTCGCGGACCTGTGGGCTCCGGAGCTGGCCGGCCGGGTCGAGGTGCTCAGCGAGATGCGCGACACGGTGGGCCTGATCATGCTCGACCAGGGTGTCGACCCCGCGGGGGACTGGAGCGACACCGACTTCTACTCCGCGCTCGAGGTGCTCAGGGAGAAGATCGACTCGGGCCACATCCGGCAGGTCCGCGGCAACGCGTACACGCAGGACCTGGCCTCCGGCGACGCGATCGCGGTCATCGGCTGGTCGGGCGACATCACGTCGCTGAACTACGAGGCGGACGGCAGGTTCGAGTTCGCGATCCCCGAGTCCGGCGGCACGCTCTGGAGCGACAACATGATGGTGCCCATCGGCTCCCCGCACCTGGGCAACGCCGAGGACCTCATGAACTACTACTACGACCCCGAGGTCGCGGCGCAGGTGGCGGCCTGGGTCAACTACATCACCCCGGTGCAGGGCGCCCAGGAGGCCATGGTCGCCATCGACCCGGAGCTGGCCGAGGACCCCATGATCTTCCCGACGGACGAGATCCTGTCGAAGGTCAGCGTGTTCCGGACGCTCAGCCCGGACGAGGAGGAGCGCTACAACGGCGAGTTCCTCACCGTGATCGGCGCATGACGACGACCGCCTCCGCCCCCACGGCGGACGCGACCGGCTCGGGGGGTGCGGCGCTCGAGATCGAGGGCGTGACCAAGGCGTTCGGAGCGTTCGTCGCGGTCGACGACCTCACGCTCACCATCCCGTCCGGGTCGTTCTTCGCGCTCCTCGGGCCGTCGGGGTGCGGCAAGACGACGACCCTGCGGATGGTGGCCGGCCTGGAGCAGCCGAGCGCGGGGACGATCTCGATCGGCGGCAGGGACGTGACCGGCACGCGGGCGCACCAGCGGCCGGTGAACACCGTGTTCCAGAGCTACGCCCTGTTCCCGCACCTGACCGTGCGGGAGAACGTGGCGTTCGGGCTCAAGCGCTCGCGTGCGAGCAACATCCCGGGGCGCGTGGCCGACGGGCTCGACCTGGTGGAGCTCGGGCACCTGGCCGACCGCAAGCCCGCCCAGCTCTCCGGCGGTCAGCAGCAGCGGGTCGCGCTCGCCCGTGCGCTGGTGAACCGCCCGGCGCTCCTGCTCCTGGACGAGCCGCTGGGCGCGCTCGACCTCAAGCTTCGGCGCCAGATGCAGCTGGAGCTCAAGCGCATCCAGACCGAGGTCGGGCTCACCTTCGTGCACGTCACGCACGACCAGGAGGAGGCCATGACCATGGCCGACACGGTGGCCGTGATGAACCGCGGGCGGATCGAGCAGCTGGGCGCCCCCGCGGACCTGTACGAGCTGCCGCAGACCGTGTTCGTCGCCAACTTCCTCGGCCAGTCCAACCTCGTCGCCGGCACCGTGACCGAGCGGCTCACCAAGCGAGGACTGCTCGGGGTGGACGTCCGCGGCACGCGGGTGCTGGTCCCGTTGGGGCGCGCGGTGCGGACGGAGGGTGCTGTGCTCGTCGGGGCCCGGCCCGAGAAGATGCGGCTGCTGGTCGGCGACCAGGCTCCGGCGCGCGGCGAGAACGTCCTCGGACCCGGGGTCGTCACGGACGTCTCGTTCATGGGCGTGAGCACGCAGTACCAGGTGGAGGTTCCCGGCCTGGGCACGTTCGGCGTCTTCGCGCAGAACCTGCTCGGCGGCGCGACCGTCACGGTCGGGTCCGCGGTGCGGTTGGCCTGGGCGATCGACTTCACGTTCGGGCTCGACGGGGCGCAGGCTCGCGACGAGGGCACGGTCGACCTGGACGACGAGCCGTGAGCATCACCGCGGTCCTCGGCGAGAGCGCGTCGGGCGACACCGCGCCACCGCCGCGACGGACCGCGCAGCGCGCCCACCTCCTCCTGCTCGGGCCGGGCCTGGTCTACCTGGTGCTCTTCTTCGTCGTGCCCGTCGGTGCGCTGCTGGCCACCTCGCTGTACGTGCCGGTGCCCGGCGGCGACGTGGGGGAGTACCAGCCCGCGCTGCACTGGCAGAACTACACCGACGCGATCGCCCAGTTCTGGCCCGCGATCCTGCGCTCGTTCTGGTTCGCGTTCCTGGCCACCGTCGCCGCGCTGGTGATCGGCTACCCGATGGCCTACGCCATCGCCGTGCGCGCCCAGGGTCGCAAGCTGCTGCAGGGGCTGCTCCTGGTGCTCGTCGTGGCTCCGTTCTTCACCAGCTTCATCCTGCGCACGATCGCCTGGAAGCAGATCCTCGCCGACGACGCGCTCGTGGTGACCCTGCTGCACTGGCTGCACCTGCTGCCCGCGGACGAGCGCCTGACCGCCACGCCGTTCGCCGTGGTCAGCGGCCTGACCTACAACTTCCTGCCGTTCATGGTGCTCCCGATCTTCGCCGCGCTGGAGCGGCTGGACTCGCGCCTCCTCGAGGCCGGCGCCGACCTGTACGCGTCGCCGACCACGACGTTCCGCACGGTCACGTGGCCGCTGTCCATGCCCGGGGTCGTGGCGGGCACGCTGCTGGTGTTCATCCCCGCGGCGGGCGACTACGTGAACGCGTCCCTGCTGGGCAACAACACGAACACCGCGATGATCGGACAGGTCATCGACGCCCGGTTCTTCAAGGTGCTCGACTACCCGACGGCCGCGTCGCTGTCCGTGGTGCTCATGGTCGCGATCCTGCTGCTCGTCGGGGCGTACATCCGGCGGGCCGGGACGGAGGACCTGCTGTGACCGCCGTGCTCGACCGCGTCGAGCGGACGACCACGGCACCGCCGGCCCGCCGCCGCCGCCGCCGGCGACTCGGGGACATGATCGTCCCGGTGTTCGCCGCCCTCGCGTTCGTGTACCTGATGGTGCCGGTCGCCTACACAGTCATGTTCTCGTTCAACGACGCCGGCAAGACGAACCTCGTGTGGCAGGGCTTCACGCTGGAGAACTGGCAGAACCCGTGCGCCGCGCCGCAGGTGTGCGAGGCGTTCGCCAACTCGCTGCAGGTCGGTGTCATCTCGACCCTGATCGCGACCGCGCTCGGCACGCTCGTGGCCATCGCCCTGGTCCGGTTCCGGTTCCGGGGGCGCGCAGCGACCAACCTGCTGATCTTCCTGCCGATGTCGACGCCGGAGGTCGTGCTCGGCGCCGCGCTCCTCGCGCAGTTCCTCACGCTGCGGGTCCCGCTCGGGTTCGGCACGGTCGTCGCCGCGCACGTCCTGTTCTGCATCAGCTTCGTCGTCGTGACGGTCAAGGCCCGCGTGTCGAGCCTGGACCCCGCGCTCGAGGAGGCCGCCGCCGACCTGTACGCGTCGCCGTGGCAGGCGTTCTGGCGCGTGACGTTCCCGCTCCTGATCCCGGGCATCGCCGCGGCGGCGCTGCTGGCGTTCAGCCTGAGCTTCGACGACTTCATCGTCACCAACTTCACGTCCGGCTCGTACACGACGTTCCCCAAGTTCGTGTACGTCTCGGCCACCCGCGGCATCCCGCCGCAGGCCAACGTGATCAGCTCGTTCATGTTCGTCCTGGCCCTGGTCATCGTCGTGCTGGTCCAGGTGCTCGGCTACGCCCGGAGCAAGCGGCTCCGGACCCGGTGAAGGCGGAGGCAGGGCTCGTGCGGATCCTGGTGGTCGGAAGTGGTGGGGTGGGCGACGCGGTGGCCCGGATCGCGGCCCGGCGGCGGTTCTTCGAGCGCCTCGTCGTGGCGGACGTGGACCTCGGGCGGGCGCAGCGGACGCTCGAGGCCGCGAGCGCGCACGACGTGGTGGGCGGCCGGTTCGCGGCGGCGGTGGTCGACGCCTCGAGCGCTGCCGCCGTGGAGGCGCTGGTGCGCGAGCACGGGGCGACCCACGTGCTCAACGCGGTGGACCCGCGGTTCGTGCTGCCGATCTTCGAGGGGGTGCACGCGGCCGGTGCGCACTACCTGGACATGGCGATGTCCCTGTCCCGCGCGCACCCGGAGCGGCCGTACGAGCTCCCCGGGGTCAAGCTCGGCGACGAGCAGTTCGCGCAGGCCGACCAGTGGCGGTCCGACGGTCAGCTGGCGCTGGTCGGCATCGGCGTCGAGCCCGGGCTCTCGGACGTCTTCGCGCGGTACGCCGCGGACCACCTGTTCTCCGCGATCGACGAGCTCGGGGTGCGCGACGGCGCCAACCTCGAGGTGCTCGGCGACGACGGCGAGCCCATCTTCGCGCCCTCGTTCTCCATCTGGACCACCATCGAGGAGTGCCTCAACCCGCCGGTCATCTGGTCGGCGGACCGCGCCGAGGCCGGGTCGGGTCTCGAGGACGGCTGGTTCACCGTGGCGCCGTTCCACGAGCCGGAGGTGTTCCGGTTCCCGGACCCGATCGGCGACGTCGAGTGCGTGCACGTCGAGCACGAGGAGGTGCTCCTCATGCCCCGCTGGGTGGGTGCCCGGAAGGTGACGTTCAAGTACGGGCTGGGCGAGGAGTTCATCGGGGTGCTGCAGACCCTGCACCGGCTCGGCCTGGACAAGACCGAGCCCGTGACCGTCCGTGGCGTGCAGGTCAGCCCGCGAGACGTCGTCGCGGCCAGCCTCCCGGACCCCGCGACGATCGGTCCGCGGATGACCGGGTCCACCTGCGCGGGACTGCTGGTCACGGGCACCGGCACGGACGGCAACCCGCGGGAGGTGTACCTGTACCACCTGGTCGACAACGCCTCGTCGATGGCCGAGTACGGCGCGCAGTGCGTCGTGTGGCAGACCGCCGTGAACCCCGTGGTGGCGCTCGAGCTCCTGGCCGCCGGCACCTGGACCGGGACGGGCGTGCTCGGCCCCGAGGCGTTCGACGCGGTGCCGTTCCTCGAGCTGCTCGCCGCGCCGACCCCCGAGGGCTACGGCTCGCCGTGGGGCCTCGAGGAGCGGGTCCCCTCGGCCTAGAGGGCCCGGACCTCGTCCTCGAGGACGGTCAGGGCCTCGTCCAGCAGGTCGTGCCCGATGACCAGCGGTGGGAGCAGACGAAGGACGTTCCCCCAGGTCCCGCACGTGAGCACGAGCACGCCCTGAGCGGCGCACGCCGCCGCGACCCGCTGTGCGGCGGGCTTGTCAGGCTCGAGCGTGCCCGGCCGGACCAGCTCGAGGGCGAGCATGGCGCCGCGGCCGCGCACGTCCGCGACCGCGGGGACGTCGTCGCGGAGCGCGGTGAGCCGGGGGAGGACCGCTGCCTCGATGGCGCGGGCCGCTGCCGCCAGGTCGTCGCGCTCGTAGATCTCGAGCGACGCCAACGCGGCCGCGCACGCGAGCGGGTTGCCGCCGAACGTGCCGCCGAGCCCGCCCGCGTGCACCGCGTCGAGCAGCTCCGCGCGGCCGGTGACGGCGCCGAGCGGCAGACCGCCGGCGATGCCCTTGGCCAGGGCGACGAGGTCGGGGACGACTCCCTCGTGCTCCATCGCGAACATGGCGCCCGTCCGGGCGAAGCCGGTCTGCACCTCGTCGGCCACCAGCACGATCCCGCGGTCGGCCGCCCACGCGGCGAGCGTCGGCAGGAACCCCGGCGCGGGGACGACGAACCCGCCCTCACCGAGGATCGGCTCGACCACCAGCGCGGCCACCTGGTCGGCGCCCACCTGCCGCTCGGCCACGTCGATGGCGCGGAGCGCCGCCTGCTCGCCGGTCATGCCCTCGGGGTCGCGCAGCGGGTAGGACGCGGGGATCCGGTACACCTCGCCCGCGAACGGCCCGAACCCCGTCTTGTAGGGCATGGCACGCGCGGTCATCGCCATCGTCAGGTTCGTGCGCCCGTGGTACGCGTGGTCGAGCACGAGGACCGCGGGGCGACCGGTGGCGCGACGGGCGATCTTCACGGCGTTCTCGACCGCCTCCGCGCCGGAGTTGACCAGCACGGACCGCTTGTCGTGGCTGCCCGGCGTCACGCGCGCGAGCCCCTCGCAGACGGCGACGTACTCCTCGTACGGGCTGATCATGAAGCAGGTGTGCGTGAAGTCGGCCGCCTGCGCGGCGACCGCCGCGGTCACCTCCGGCGCGCTGGCCCCCACCGACGTCACCGCGATGCCGGACCCCAGGTCGATCAGCACGTTGCCGTCGACGTCCTCGATGACCGCCCCGGAGGCACGTGCCACGTAGACGGGCAGGGTCGACGAGACGCCGGCTGCGACGGTGGCCGCACGGCGCGCACCAAGAGCGACCGAGTGCGGACCGGGGATCGGCGTGCGCAGGACGCGGCGCTGCTCGAGCGAGGGAACAGGGGTGGAAACGGTGGCCATGAGGGGACGCTAGTGCCGATCTCGTGCTCGGGAAAGCATGGCGCGACGAAATCCGCCGACGACGAGGTACCACCGACCGGGTGCTTTCGGCGCGCTGTCAGCGGCTTCCCAGGGACGCGGGGGAAGATGGACCCGCGGGTGTCGGCTGCGACACCGCCCTGGCGCGTGCGCGCAGGTTCGTGACGGAGGGGTCGATGGAGTACCTGGGCGCTGTTCTGGTCGTGGTGGTGGTGCTCCTGCTGTCCATCGGGCTGCACGAGGTCGGGCACATGGTGCCCGCCAAGCGCTTCGGCGTGCGCGTGAGCCACTACATGGTCGGCTTCGGACCCACGCTCTGGTCCCGCACCAAGGGCGAGACCGAGTACGGCCTCAAGGCGATCCCGCTCGGCGGCTACGTGCGGCTGGTCGGCATGTACCCGCCCGACGCCGCGGTCGGCAACCCCCCCGCGCGCACCTGGCTCGGCCGGCTCGCGCGCGACGCCCGGCAGGCCAGCGCCGAGGAGATCCTGCCCGGCCAGGACGCCCGCGCCTTCTATCACCTGTCGACGCCCAAGAAGCTGATCGTGATGCTCGGCGGCCCGGTGATGAACCTCGTGATCGCGTTCTTCCTCATGGCGATCGTGCTGGTCGGTTTCGGCATGCCGCAGACCACGACGACCCTGACCAGCGTGTCCCAGTGCGTCATCCCCGCCGACGCCGACCAGGCGCGCGACTGCCTCCCCTCGGACGTCGCCGCCCCGGCAGCGGCCGCCGGCATCGAGCCGGGCGACACCGTCGTCTCCTACGACGGCACCGAGATCACCTCCTGGGACCAGCTCTCCGGTCTCATCCGCGGCACCGGCGAGGAGGCCGTCCCGCTCGTCGTCGAGCGCGACGGCGAGCTGGTGGACCTGACCATCACCCCGATCGTCGCCGAGCGGCCGGTGTACGACGCGAACGACGAGCTGCTCCTCGACGCCGCCGGTGACCCGGTCACCGAGCCGGTCGGGTTCCTCGGCATCACGCCCTCGCGCGAGATGGTCCGGCAGTCCCTGCTCTCGGTTCCCGGCGTGGTGGCGGACACCACCTGGCAGACCGCCACGGTCGTCGCCACGCTGCCCGCCCGCGTCGTCGACCTGGTCCAGTCTCAGGTGAACGACACGCCGCGCGACGTGAACAGCATCGTCGGCGTGGTCGGCATCGGTCGGTTCGCGGGGGAGATCGCCTCCACGGACGGCCTCGACTGGCAGATCAAGGCGGCCTCGCTGCTCCAGATGCTCGCCGCCCTGAACATCGCGCTGTTCGTCTTCAACCTCATCCCGCTCCCGCCGCTCGACGGCGGGCACGTCATGGCGGCCCTGTGGGAGGGCGCCCGGCGGCAGGTGGCGCGCGTGCGCGGACTGCCGAGGCCGGGCCCGTTCGACTCCGCCAAGCTAGTGCCCCTGGCGTACTCGGTCTTCATCGTGCTCGGTGCCGTGGGCCTGCTGCTGATCTACGCCGACATCGTCAACCCGGTGCAGATCTGACCTGTGAGCGCGCTGGAGTGATCTCGTGCACACCGGCCCCTGCGGGCGGGCGCGCCAGCCGCCGGGTGCGATGATGGCCACGTGAGCATCCCGATCAGCCTCGGCATGCCGGAGGCGCCCCCCCTGGTCCTGGCACCCCGGCGCAAGACCCGCAAGATCAAGGTCGGCAAGATCGAGGTCGGCGGCGACGCCCCGGTCAGCGTCCAGTCCATGTGCACGACGCAGACCACGGACATCAACTCGACGCTCCAGCAGATCGCCGAGCTGACCGCGGCCGGCTGCGACATCGTGCGCGTGGCCGTGCCGACGCAGGACGACGCCGACGCGCTGCCCGCCATCGCGCACAAGTCGCAGATCCCCGTGATCGCGGACATCCACTTCCAGCCGAAGTACGTGTTCGCGGCGATCGACGCCGGCTGCGCCGCCGTCCGCGTGAATCCTGGCAACATCCGCAAGTTCGACGACCAGGTCAAGGAGATCGCCCGCGCGGCGACCGAGGCCGGCACGTCGATCCGGATCGGCGTCAACGCCGGGTCGCTGGACCCGCGGCTGCTCGCCAAGTACGGCAAGGCCACCCCGGAGGCGCTCGTCGAGTCCGCCGTCTGGGAGGCGTCATTGTTCGAGGAGCACGGGTTCCGCGACTTCAAGATCTCCGTCAAGCACAACGACCCCGTGGTCATGGTGCGGGCGTACGAGCTGCTCTCCGAGCGCGGCGACTGGCCGCTGCACCTCGGCGTGACCGAGGCCGGCCCGGCGTTCCAGGGCACGATCAAGTCCGCCACCGCGTTCGGCGCGCTGCTGAGCAAGGGCATCGGCGACACCATCCGCGTGTCCCTGTCCGCGCCGCCGGTCGAGGAGGTCAAGGTCGGCATCCAGATCCTGCAGTCGCTCAACCTGCGTCCGCGCAAGCTCGAGATCGTGTCCTGCCCCTCGTGCGGCCGCGCGCAGGTCGACGTCTACTCGTTGGCCGAGCGCGTCACCGCGGGTCTCGAGGGCATGGASRTSCCGCTGCGCGTCGCCGTSATGGGCTGCGTCGTCAACGGKCCSGGYGAGGCSCGCGAGGCRGACCTCGGCGTGGCGTCCGGCAACGGCAAGGGTCAGATCTTCGTCAAGGGCCAGGTCATCAAGACCGTGCCCGAGGCGCTCATCGTCGAGACCCTCATCGAGGAGGCCATGCGCCTCGCCGAGAGCATGGACCCGGTCGAGTCCGGGGACGGCGCCCCGGTCGTCACGGTCGGCTGAGGTCGCAGCACCCCGGTTCACTCGATCGGCGTGTCGGAGATCGGGTGAACCGGACGCCCGTGGTGCAGGATCTACCCATGGTGCAACGCCGCGCGGCTCTGCTCGACGGTCGGGCCGGAGGTCGTGTCCTCGGAGATGTCGACCTCGCCGCTGCGCTGACCGTGTGCGCGCGGGACGCGGTCGGTTCCGTGCTCGCGACAGCGCGGCTCGAGCAGGCCGTCGGACGGACCTTGCGTGCCGCCGGCGGGACGTTGTGGGGCTACGAGGAGGACGGTGAGCTCCTCGCGGTCTGCTTCGCGGGCGCGAACATGGTCCCCGTCGTCCCGGTGGACGACCCGCAGGTGCTGAACCGGGCGCTCGACGCGTTCGCCCGGCTCGCGCGCGGGCAGGGCAGGCGGTGCTCGTCGATCGTCGGCCCGGCCGACGCCGTGCTCGGCCTGTGGGGACGGCTGCGCTCCTCCTGGCCGGCGGCCCGCGAGATCCGCGACGACCAGCCGTCGATGGTGATCGAGCACGCGCCGCTGGTCACGGCCGACCCGCGGGTGCGACGCTCACGGCCGGAGGAGTTCGACGTCGTGCTCCCCGCCTGCGTCCGGATGTTCACCGAGGAGGTCGGCTACTCGCCGGTCAGCGGTCCCGGCGGGCCGTACGAGACGCGGGTGCACGGCCTGATCGCGCAGGGACGGTCGTTCGTGCGCATCGACCCGGCCCACGGCAGCCCGACCCACCGGTCTTCCGGGGGCGTGGTGTTCAAGGCCGAGCTCGGGGCCGTCGCCGGGGGAGTGGCGCAGGTGCAGGGCGTGTGGGTGACCCCCGACCGGCGCGGCGAGCGACTGTCGGAGTCCGGGATGGCCGCGGTGGTGCAGATCGCCCGCGGCGAGGTGGCGCCGCTCGTGTCGCTCTACGTGAACAGCTACAACGAGCGGGCTCTCGCGGCCTACCGCGCGGTGGGCTTCCGGCAGGTCGGCACGTACGCGACGGTCCTCTTCTAGCGCAGCAGCCGCGACATCCGCCGGTCGGCCAGCGGCTTGCCGCCCGTCTGGCACGTGGGGCAGTACTGCAGCGACGAGTCCGCGAACGACACCTCGTGCACCGTGTCGCCGCACGGCACGTCGTTCCAGCCCGGGCACGGCTGACCCGTGCGGCCGTGCACCTTCATGCCTCGGCGCTTGGCGTCCTTGAGCTCGGCGGCAGGCTTGCCCGAGGCCGACCCCACGGCGCCGGTGAGGACCTCCCGGATCGCCTCCCAGAGGGTGCGGGTGCGGTCGGCGTCGAACGACCTCGTCATCGCGAACGGGCTCATCCGGGCCGCGAGCAGGATCTCGTCGGAGTAGGCGTTGCCGATCCCCGCGATCGTGCCCTGGTCGCGCAGCAGGCCCTTGACCTGCTGGTTGCGTGCCGCGAGCAGCTCCGCCAGGCGGTCCTCCGTGAACTCGTCGGACAGCGGCTCGACGCCGAGGGTGGCGATCTGCGGGACGTCGGACGGGTCCTCGACCACGTGCACCGCGAGGCGCTTGCGCGTGCCGGCCTCGGTCAGGTCGAACCCGGACCCGTCGTCGAGCCGCACCCGCAGCGCGAGAGGTGACTTGCCGGGCCGGACCGGGTTCGTGGACAGCTGCTCCGACCACCGCACCCAGCCGGCCCGGGACAGGTGCCAGACGAGGTGCAGCGGCTCGCCGGTCGGCGTGGCGACCATGACGTCCAGCCACTTCCCGTGCCGCTGTGCGTCCACCACGGTGCCGCCGACGAGGGCGTCGGGCGCCGGTCGGAACGTCTTGAGCGCGCTGATGGCGCCGATCGAGACCTCGGTCACGGTGCGGTCGACCATCCGCCCGCGCAGGAACTGCGCGAGCGCCTCGACCTCGGGCAGCTCCGGCACGTGCACCATCCAACCCCACGGAATCACGTACGGCCCATGGATCTCGGGCAACTAGGCTCCCTGCATGCTCATCCGCCTGTCCCAGCTCTTCTTCCGCACGCTGCGCGAGGACCCGGTCGACGCCGAGGTCGCCAGCCACCGACTGCTCGTGCGTGCGGGCTACATCCGTCGCGCCGCCCCCGGCATCTACACCTGGCTGCCGCTCGGCCTTCGGGTGCTGGGCAAGGTGGAGCAGGTCGTCCGCGAGGAGATGGCCGCCGCCGGTGCGCAGGAGGTGCACTTCCCGGCGCTGCTGCCGAAGGAGCCCTACGAGGCGACCGGCCGCTGGACGGAGTACGGCCCGAACATCTTCCGGCTCAAGGACCGCAAGGGCGGCGACTACCTGCTCGCGCCCACGCACGAGGAGATGTTCACGCTCCTGGTCAAGGACCTGTACTCGTCGTACAAGGACCTGCCGCTGGCGCTCTTCCAGATCCAGACGAAGTACCGCGACGAGGCGCGTCCGCGGGCAGGGCTCATCCGCGGCCGCGAATTCATCATGAAGGACGCCTACTCGTTCGACGTCGACGACGAGGGGTTGGCTGCCTCCTACCAGGCGCAGCGCGACGCCTACCAGCGGATCTTCGACCGGCTCGGCCTCGAGTACGTCATCGTCGCCGCCACGTCGGGCGCCATGGGTGGCTCGCGCTCCGAGGAGTTCCTCACGCCCACCGCGATCGGCGAGGACACGTTCGTTCGCTCGCCGGGCGGCTACGCGGCGAACGTCGAGGCGGTCACCACGGTCGTCCCCGACGCGATCCCGTTCGACGACGCCCCCGCGGCGCATGTCGAGGACACGCCGGACACGCCGACCATCGACACGCTGGTCGCGGTCGCCAACGAGCGGTTCGCGCGTCCCGACCGCCCCTGGGCCGCCGCCGACACGCTCAAGAACGTGGTCCTCGCGCTCGTGCACCCGACCGGCGAGCGCGAGCTGCTCGTCGTCGGCCTGCCCGGTGACCGCGAGGTCGACCTCAAGCGCCTCGAGGCCGCAGTCGCCCCAGCCGAGGTCGAGGCTGCCGGCGACGCCGACTTCGCCGCGCACCCGGAGCTGGTCCGCGGTTACCTCGGCCCGGGTGCCGTGGGTCCGAACGTCCCCGTGGCGGACGGCGCCGAGCGCACCGCGGTCCGGTACCTGCTCGACCCGCGCGTCGTGGCGGGCACCCGGTGGATCACCGGGGCCAACGAGCACGGCAAGCACGTGTTCGACCTGGTGGCCGGCCGCGACTTCACCGCCGACGGCACGGTCGAGGCGGCCGAGGTCCGCGCCGGCGACCCCGCACCGGACGGCTCCGGCCCGCTCGAGCTGGCGCGCGGCATCGAGATCGGCCACATCTTCGCCCTCGGGCGCAAGTACGCGCAGGCGCTCGGCCTCACCGTGCTGGACCAGAACGGCAAGGCGCAGGTGGTGACGATGGGCTCCTACGGCGTCGGTGTCACCCGTGTGCTCGCCGCGCTCGCCGAGGCCAACAACGACGAGCGCGGGCTGGCGTGGCCGGCGAACGTCGCACCCGCGCACGTGCACGTGGTCGCCACGGGCAAGGACCCGGCGGTGTTCGAGGCCGCCGACGCGCTCGCCACCGAGCTCTCGTCGCGCGGGGTCGAGGTGCTGTACGACGACCGCCCGGGCAAGGTCTCGCCCGGCGTGAAGTTCGCCGACGCGGAGCTCCTGGGCGTCCCGCTGGTGGTCGTCGTCGGCCGCGGGCTGGCCGAGGGCGTCGTCGAGGTGCGTCCGCGTGTCGGCGGCACCGCCGAGCAGGTGCCGGTCGCCGAGGCGGCCGACCGCGTCAAAGCCCTGGTCGACGCGCTGCTGGCCGTCTGACGGGTCAGCCCGTGGGCTCCTGCGCCCGTTCCGGCAGGCCCGGGAACGGGACGTGCGTCGCGTCCCAGGCGGCCGCGTCGGCGGTCGCGCGGCGCAGGCCCGCGATCAGTGCCGACCGGCTCCCGGGATCGGCCTGCGCCACGGCGTCGGCGTACGCGTCGGCGACGGCGGTCTCGAGCGTGCGCGCGAGCGCGGAGGACACCGTCGGGTCGTCGAGCCCGGCGGGCAGCGCGTAGGCCGCGCGGCGAGGGTCCTGCGCGGAGCCGTCGATCCCCGCCGCGGCCGCCCAGTCCTCGCTCCTGGCCCGGTGCGCGGCGGCGGTGGCGCGAGCGGCGGAGCGCTGGTCGCCCGCGAGCTTGGCGGCGATCACCTCGAACCCGTAGCCGGCCTCGTCGTGCACGAGCGCCAGCACGGCCACGTCGCCGGTGGTGAGGCCGTCGACACCCGACGTCGCCGCGGTGTCCGACGGGCTCGGTGACGGGTCGGTCGGAGCGGGCGCCTCGTCGGGCTCGAGCGACGGCACCTCGGCGCCGGTGGCGGCGGCCAGACGCTGGGTGAGCTCGGCGCGGGAGGTGGCGATCGACGCGATCAGCCGCGCGAGGGGGCCGTCGGCCACCGCGTCCGCGTCGGCGAGGGCCGTCCGGGTCGATGCCGCCAGCTCCTCGAGCACCTCGGCGACGGACTGCGTGGTCGGAGGGCTCGTGGTGGGGGAGTCCGTGGGGGCGGGCAGGCCGGAGACATACACCCCGCCGAGCTGGTCCGCGTGCTGGTCGGAGTACCGGGCGACGTCGGCGAGGACAGGAGCGACCGGATCGACCGCGCCGTCGGGGAGCGCAGCGGCCGCCGACGCGGCGGCCGAGAGGGCGAGCGAGTCGGCGACGGTCCGGGCACGCACCTGCTCGATCGCGTCCGGGCTGGGCTCGACCGGAGGCGGGGTCTCGGCCCGCAGCCCGCACGCAGCGAGCGTGAGAACCATCACGGCCGCAGCGACCAGCCGCGTCAGAGGGCGCGCGCGATCGTGCCGCGCCGGGAGGTCCTGGTCCGTGCTCATCGCCGGTGATCCTGCCACGCCGCGCAGGCGCGGCCGTCGGGCACGCCCGGACTCGTTACTGTGGTCCCACAACATCACAGGGTCGCAACGTCGCTCGCCGACGACCCGCTGGACCGACAGGAGGCTGACATGGTCGCGCCAGCACACGCAGAACGGGTCCGGCACGTCGTGGAGCCCGCCGTCGTGGCCGGGGGTCTCGTGCTCGAGGACGTCACGGTGCGCAAGTCCGGGGCGCGATCGGTGGTCGAGGTCGTCGTCGACGTGACGGAGGACGACGAGGGTGGTCTCGACTTGGAGCGCGTGGCCGAGGCGACCCGCGCGGTCTCCGACGCCCTCGACGCGGCAGACGTCATCGTCGGCGAGTACACGCTCGACGTGATGAGCCCCGGGGTCTACCGCCCGCTCACCGAGCGCCGCCACTTCACGCGCGCCGTCGGGCGCATGCTCACGGTGACCCTGACGGACGGCACCAAGCTGGCCGGCCGGCTGACCGAGGTGGACCGGTCGCAGCCCGACGACGCCGTCGTCGTGGTGCCCGTGACGCCCGGCCGCAAGGGCCGCAAGCCGGTGGTGGGCGAACCGGTCCGAGTGCAGCTGAGCGACGTGCGCGAGGCGCACGTCGAGGTGGACCTGTCGGGGCTGGGCCCTGTGGACGACGACGAGGCCGCGCGCGACGACGCCGGCGAGGAGAGCTGAGATGGACATCGACATGCAGGCGTTGCGGCTGCTCGAGCGCGAACGGGAGATCAGCCTCGACGTGCTGGTCTCCGCGATCGAGCAGGCGCTGCTGTCCGCCTACCACCGGACGCCCGGCGCCCAGGCGAAGGCGCGGGTCGAGGTGGACCGCAAGACCGGTCACGTGACCGTCTGGGCCCGCGAGGCCGCGCCTCTGGGGGAGCCCGACGACGAGGGCATCATGCCGCCGCCCGGTCCCGACGGTCCCGAGTACGACGACACCCCCGACGGCTTCGGCCGCATCGCGACGGCGACGGCGCGCCAGGTCATCGTGCAGCGCCTGCGTGACGCCGAGGACGACCAGGTGCTCGGGGCGTTCCGCGGCAAGGAGGGCGAGGTCCTCGGCGGCGTCATCCAGCAGGGCCGCGACCCCCGCACGGTGCTCATCGACGTCGGCGGCACCGAGGCCGTCCTGCCCGCGCACGAGCAGGTGCCCGGTGAGGAGTACGTGCACGGGGACCGCATCCGCGGCTACGTGCTCGAGGTCGCCCGGGGCCAGCGCGGACCCCAGGTGACCCTGTCCCGCACCCACCCGAACCTGGTGCGCAAGCTGTTCGAGCTCGAGGTGCCCGAGGTCGCCGACGGCACCGTCGAGATCACCGCCATGGCGCGCGAGGCGGGCCACCGCACCAAGATGTCCGTCCGTGCGACCGTGCCGGGCGTCAACGCCAAGGGCGCGTGCATCGGCCCGATGGGTGGCCGCGTGCGTGCCGTCATGGCGGAGCTGCACGGCGAGAAGATCGACATCGTCGACCACGCGGACGACCCCGCCGAGATGATCGCCCACGCCCTCTCGCCGGCCCGCGTGCTGTCCGTCACGGTGGTGGACCCCGTGGCCCGCGCGGCCCGCGTCGTCGTGCCGGACTACCAGCTGTCGCTCGCCATCGGCAAGGAGGGCCAGAACGCCCGCCTCGCCGCGAAGCTGACCGGCTGGCGGATCGACATCAGGTCCGACGCGGAGGTTCCGGGGGAGAGCGTGTCGCAGGGCGCCCACGGTGCTCATGACGGTGCGGACGGCAGTGAGTGACCTCACGAGTGACGCCGCCGGAGCCACGGCGCGGTAGACTTGCTGCGGCTGGGCCGGATGTCCGGCTCCTCCCGTCGAGCCGGCGGACCCCACTGACACCGAAAGATGTCTCTGGCATGGGTCCGGTGCGCACGTGCGTGGGGTGCCGAGCCACCGGCCCGAGGTCAGCCCTGCTGAGGGTGGTTGTTCGTCAAGAGAGTGCAGCGGCCGTTTCCGCTGTTCTTCTCGTGGACGTGGACCGCCGGATGCCGGGCAGGGGGGCATGGCTGCACCCCGATCCTGGATGTCTCGAGAAGGCCGAACGCCGGCGTGCGTTCGGGCGCGCCCTGCGAGTTGCAGGGCAGCCCGACGTGAGCGCGGTCCACCGCCACCTCGAGCAGCAGGAGCAGGACGTCGTCGGGTAGTTCCCGGCGGCGAGGCCGATCGTCGATACGGAAAGCGGGTTGGAAGCCGATGGCTGCCCGATGAGCACGCACCGATGAGTACCCAGCGATGAGTACCCAGCACTAACGACGGTCCGACCCTGTCCRGGCGGACCGAGACAGGAGAGATGTGGCCAAGGTCCGCGTCTACGAGCTCGCCAAAGAGCTCGGGGTCGACAGCAAGACCATCATGACCAAGCTGAACGAGTTCGGTGAATTCGTCCGCTCGGCATCCTCGACCATCGAACCGCCGGTCGTCCGCAAGCTGCGGGACACCTACCCGGTCGGTGGCGGAGGTTCCACCCCCGCAGCTGCGCCTGCCCCGAAGGCACCGGCACGCCCGGCGCCCGCTCCGGCCGCCGCTGCGCCCTCAGCACCCGCACCTGCCGCACCGGTCGAGGCCACACGCCCCGCGCCTGCGGCTGCGGCCCCCGCTGCCCCGGCGGCACCCGCACCGGCTCCGGCGACCCCGGCACCGGCTGCTCCGGCT
>NZ_JBFUHU010000030.1:0-17854 GCF_056402235.1 Cellulomonas sp. P4_B5_2 | reverse complement strand
GGCCGACGCGGTCGTCCACCTCGGCTTCAAGCACGACTTCTCCGACATGCCCGGCGCGTGGCGCACGGAGAGGGCGGCGGTGGAGACGTTCCTCGCCACCCTCGAGGGGTCGGACCGACCGTTCCTGCTGGCGTCCGGCGTCGCGGGCCTCACACCGGGGCGGGCGGTGACCGAGCGCGACGCCAACCCGAGCCACGGACCGGACAGCATGCGCGGCGGCGCGGAGAACCTCGCGCTCGGGCACGCCGACCGCGGGGTCCGCTCGGTCAGCGTGCGCTTCGCGCCCACCGTGCACGGTCAGGGCGACCACGGCTTCGTCGCCACCCTTGCCGGCGTCGCTCACGCGGCAGGCGCGTCGGGCTACGTCGGGGACGGCTCCGCACGCTGGCCCGCGGTGCACCGGCTCGACGCGGCCCGCCTCGTGCGGCTCGCGCTGGAGGGGGCGCCCACCGGGTCCGTCGTGCACGCGGTGGCGGAGGAGGGAGTGCCGACGCGGGACATCGCCGAGGCGCTCGGACGCACCCTCGGCGTGCCCGCCGTGTCCATCGACCCGTCCGACGTGGACGGTCACTTCGGCTGGATCGGCCGGTTCTTCGCGCTCGACATCCCGGCCTCGAGCCAGCTCACGCGAGAGCTGCTGGGCTGGGAGCCGACGAACCCGGAGCTGCTCGCGGACCTCGACGCGGGGTACTACGCGGTCGGCGTGTAGCTGTCGGACAGCTGCTCGTCGATGCGGTGACGCTCGTCGTGGATCGCCGCGCCGGCCGCGACCAGCTTGAGCTCGTGCGCCCGGAAGTGGTGGCCGCAGAAGAGCAGGTCCATGCCGTCGGCCGTCGGGAGGGTCGCCTTGACGTAGGCCTGGGCGCCGCAACGGTCGCACCGGTCCTGCCGGGTGAGCTCGGCGGGGGTGACTGTGTGGTCGATCGTGGTGGTGCTCATGTCCAGGTACCTCGTCTCGGTGCAGGGGGCGGAGCGCGGGCTCCGCGGGTGCTGCTCATCCGAACGGTCGCCCCCCGGCCACCATTCCGGATCGGCTGTTCGCCCAGCGATGAACCGCCGCACTGGTAAGGGGTCGGGACTGTGGGCGGGGATACCGGCGCGCGAGACGGGCCTGCGGCGTCGTGTGTCGCAGTCCCGTCCTCGACTCACCCGGCGACAGCCGACACCTGGCGGTCCTGCAGGGTGGGCCCCGTGGGGATCGAACCCACAACCCGCGGATTAAAAGAACGCGGTGACGAGGGCGGGCAGGGCCGGACGTGACCGAGGTCTGCCGGATCCTCCGCCATGAGCGCCAGTGCGGTGTCGGATCGTGCCAGCCTTCACCGGACCTCGATAACGACACCGTGACCAGTGTCGTGACCACCACTTCAAGCCCGTGGCGATCGACTCTTGGTGCCTAGACAGCGCGCGTTCAGGGTCCGCGGGAAAGGCGCTGACCCTACGCTGCGGACATGCCCAACGCGATCAACCCGTCGACTCCAGACCTCAAAGCGGACCTCTCGGCATTCGTGGCCTGGAGGAACGAGAAGCTGCGGGGGGATGAGAAGGGCGAGGCCCAGTCGTTCCTAGACCGACTCTTCCGGGCGCTCGGACACGAGGGGGTCCAGGACGCCGGTGCGGAGTTCGAGTCACGGCTTCGCAAGCGCGAGGACAGAGGCACCGGGTTCGCCGACCTGATGTGGAAGCCCCGCGTGCTCATCGAGATGAAGAAGGCCGGCACGCCGCTGCGCAAGCACTACAGGCAGGCGTTCGACTACTGGGTGCGCGCAGTCCCCGACCGACCGCGATACGTCGTGCTCTGCAACTTCGACGAGTTCTGGGTGTACGACTTCGAGAACCAGCTCGACGAACCGGTCGACGTCGTCCGGATCGAGGACCTCCCGCAGCGGTGGGAGGTCCTTGGATTCATGTTGCCGACCGAGGTCCCGCCGACTTTCGGCAACGACCTCGTCCAGGTAACTCGAGCTGCTGCGGCAGAGGTTGCTCTCGTCTTCACGTCGATGAAGGAGCGCGGCGTATCGACGGTGGTAGCGCAGCGGTTCGTGCTCCAGTGCGTCATGGCGATGTTCTCCGAGGACATCGGGCTTCTGCCACGGCACTCGTTCACAGAGGCCATCACGGACGCCCACACGGGGGCTGAAGCCTTCGACCTCATCGGCGGGCTCTTCCACGAGATGAACGCCCCGGGCAAGACCCCCGGTGGTCGATTCAAGGACACGCCCTACTTCAACGGCGGCCTCTTTGCTCACGTGCATCCACAGGAGCTAACCAACAGCGAACTCGCCCTTCTTCGAGACGCTGCCCAGACAGACTGGGCGGGCGTACGCCCTGAGATCTTCGGCACGCTCTTCGAGGGATCGATGGACTCCGGTGAGCGGCACGCGCGGGGTGCGCACTTCACCTCCCAGGCCGACATCGCGAAGATCGTCGGCCCCTGCATCGTGGACCCGTGGCGGGAGCGCGTCGACGCCTCGACGAAGGTAGGAGAGCTCAACGCCCTCTTGACCGACCTGATGACCTACCGCGTTCTCGACCCCGCCTGCGGATCGGGGAACTTCCTCTACGTCGCCTATCGCGAGCTCCGGCGCATCGAGCACGAAATCACCGAGAAGCTCCGTGCGAAGCGGGGCTCGCAGCAAGCGTCGTTGAGCTATGTCCAGCCCGAGAACTTCCTGGGCATCGACAACAACCCGTTCGCCGTCGAGGTGGCCAAGGTGACGATGCAGCTCGGCAAGAAGCTCGCCGCCGACGAACTCGGTGACGAGGGCACGATCCTGCCCCTAGACAACCTCGACGGAGTCATCAGCTGCTCCGACGCACTCTTCTCACCGTGGCCGAGGGCCGACGTCATCATCGGCAACCCGCCGTACATCGGACGGCGCGGAATGATCGGGGAACTTGGCGCTGACTACGTTGCCCGCCTCGATGAGAAGTACGGTCCCCAGGGGGTGGCGGACTTCGTGACGTACTGGTTCCCCAAGGCTCACGACCACCTCCCGGATGGAGGGCGTGCGGGTTTCGTTGGCACCAAGTCGATCAAGCAGGGTGACGGACGAAAGGCATCACTCGACTACATCGTCGACCACGATGGCGTGATCTTCGACGCCGTGTCGCACATGCCGTGGTCGGGGGAAGCGCAGGTCACCGTATCGATCGTCAACTGGCAGAAGGGCGGCGTTCCGCCGGCGGCGAGGGTGCTGTGGCTCGAAGACGGTCAGCGCCGTGTCGAGGTCGCCGAGATCTCCGGCTCTCTCTCCGCGCTCACCGACCTGCGAACCACCGAGACCCTGGGAGCGAACAAGGACTCGTTCTACCAGGGGCAGACCTTCGGGGTGGTGGAGGCGTTCAAGGTGAGCGGGACCGAGGCGCGCGCTCTCATTCGAGCGGAGCCCGCTGACGCCGAGGTCATCCATGCGGTCCTGGGTGGCCAGGAGATGCTTCACAGCACCGACGTCAACGATTGGGTCATCGACATCCCGGGGCGCGACTCGGACGACGTCTGGGCCCGGTACCCCAAGTTGCTCGCGTATCTCGAGCCCACTGCGATGGCCGACCGGCAGGCCAAGGCCCAAGCGCAGGTGGCGGTGAACCAGGAGATCCTGGCGCGAAACCGTGACGCGCGAACCAACGTCCACCATGTCCGGTTCGCCGAGAACTGGTGGATGCTCGGCTACCGGCGCGCTGAGATGCTTGAGGCGCTGGAGAAGCTGCCGCGGTACATAGTGCTCACCCGAACCTCGAGCGAACTCCGCGGGCCAGTCTTCTCGTTCGTCGATCCTCGCTTTCACATCTCGGATTCGGCGGTCGCGTTCCCGTTCAGCGACGACTACTCGCTGGGAGTCCTTCAGAGCAAGCTGCACACGGACTGGTTCCGGGAGAAGTGCACCACGCTCGAGACACGCCTCACCTACACGTCGAAGAACGTCGGTGGCCACTTTCCGTGGCCGCAGGACCCGACGGTGGAGATCGTCGATCGAGTCGCGCAGGCGGCCGCGAAGATCGTCGAGCACCGCGCGAAGTCCTTCTCGATGGGGGTCACGCTGGCGCAGCAGTACGACGTACTGCGCCGCCCGGGCAAATCAACGTTGCGCGACCTCCACGCTGAACTCGACTCGGCTGTGATGGACGCCTACGGATTCGACCCCCACGCCGACGTGCTGGCCCAGCTCCTCGCGCTGAACCATGTCCTCGCCGAGCGCGAGAGGGCGGGCGACGCGGTGACGCGGCCCGGGCCTGCGCAAGGCTCAGGGATGGTGTCTACGTGGGCGTTCCCGGTGCCGACTCTCTGAGGCGGACAGTGAGGGCACGCTACGCACGCGCTGATACGCAAATCGGGTGCGGATCAAGACGATCCAGCGGATTGCATATCCGACGCCGGCACTATCGGTGCAGGTCAGAGCCGGGGTGGTCACGCGATGGTCACGGAACTGGCCACGCCCGTTACCGCGATTCCGGGGCCCCAGTCGGATCCGGCAGTCGATCTGCCGATCCGCCGTGGGCGACGACAGGGGAATGCGCTACGAGCGCGAGAGCTGCCGAGTAACTCCAACTGAAGCGAGCGCGACGCCTACCAACCCGAGTCCGGCGCACGCCCACACAACGGCCACCGGCGTGATGTCGGCGAACTGGATGCTGATCATGCCGCCGCCTGCCAGCCCGATTAGGGCCCAGCCGGCGTCCGCGAGGACTCCTGGCCAGGCTTCCCGCCGCCGCTGCCCTAGGACGCGGAGCGAGTCGGCCGCCGCCTCGACATGCCCCTTGCCGACGCTGTCCGCGCCTGTGGAACGGGCCACTCGTTCTGCCTCGACGTAGAGGATGTTCGCCGCCCGCCGAACCAAGTCGCTTGCGTGCTGGTCTGCCGAGGGGGACCACCCCATCGGGCTGCTCACGAGACGTCGTCGTCAGTGCCGTAGGCGGTTTCGCCAGGCCAGTAGAGGACGTCGACGATCCCGCCCAGCTCCATCTCCAACTCGGCCTGGCCGCGGGCATGCGCCCAGGCGCGATCTGCATGCACCCGGGCTCGCCAGTCGGGCTTCGATTCGAGCCGCTCGTGGCCGCTGTGAGTCGTTCGAGGGAGCGGTGCCGACCGCCGCACGACGCGCTCCCCAAATAGGAACGTCATCGCCCCTGAGGCGAGGAGCCCCGCGCCGATCGAAAGGGCTATGGATGACCCGGTCTTCAAGGCGGCCGCGGACACGAAGAGCAAAGGAATGGCGGCGAGGACGGTGAGGTAGCCGAGTCGGAGGTGCCAATCACGTCTGTTGGCGGCCTCCCGCGACAGTGAGTTGTGGGCGGCACCGAGGAGCGCCACTGGATATAGCCCATCGATCGCCATCTAGCGCACGCTAGTCGGTTGTTCAGGGCCGCGGCAGAGTGGGTCCCGAAGAGACCCGCTACCTGGCCGTCTCGGTCGCCAGCGCGCGGCGACATGTACCAAAGCGTCGCCTGACGTCGGGCGCGCTTGCCCGCGCCAGAGGGCGGCACGCACACCTCGTGGCGTCGACGGGCCAGTTCGGTGCAGCGGGCCGCGCGTCGCCACGCGTGCGCGCGCGTAGGAGCACGCAGGAAACGCAGGAATCTCTCAATCGAGCCCGGCAATGTGCCAACCGCCGCTGAGCCCATAGGCCGCGCGAGCCTCCGCCTCAGCGCGCCGCACGCCAACCTGGGCGCCGCCTCGGTCGAGGTAGTAGCCCTGGGTGTGGTGCTCGAGACGATCGCCGTTCAGATGGAGGTACTCCTCGGCCTGCGGCCAGAGCGACGATGCACCATCAGGTCGTCGGAGGCAGGCTTTCATCCCGTAGGTCGCCCCCGTCAACCGCTCGCCGTCCCGCGGGAGATCAACCCGCCTGACGTCGACGATGGGTCCGAGGTGCGCCCGCTCGGCCGCGAGGGCGATCGAGGGCCGTGTCACGCGCTTGGTGCGCGCCCACATGTGCACGTGGTTGCCCGTGCCGGCGGGATTCACCTCGACGTGGTACGCCGCCTCCACGGGGCCAGCAAGCGCCTTGAGCGCGCGCACGAACAGCTGAACACCAGCCTTGATCTCGTTCCATGCGGGCCCGACCTGGGTGAGCGTGATGAGGTGGGATGGGCGCGCAAGGGAGATGGCCGCAGCGCGGTCGTAGACCGCGGGCGTGATGCAAGCGTGACAGCGGAGCCGCCCGCAACGCCCGTAGGTCACCTGGCCCGAGGCGAAGCGGCGGAGTACGAGGTGACCCTTCGTCGGGCAACGAGGCCACGAGGTGCCACTGGGTTGTTGGGATTGGTGGTACTTAACGAGGACGGGGCTGGGCTGGGTGTTCACGCAGCGGCCGAGTTCGTGACCGGGTCCAGGCCGAGCGTGATGAGAAGCAGCGCAGTGGCGACGCGGTACTGACCGCCGATTCGGAGTACGGCGCAGGGGAACTCGCCGTTGCGAGCGAGTTCGTAGCCGACGGTCCTCCCGAGGTTCAGCGCCCGGCAAGCCGTGCTGAGATCGACGGCCGCCGGTAGCGAGAGGACCTCCTCGACCGTCAGGGCCCTCCGCGGTGCCGTGTCGATCCCGCTCATGCGCTCGGCTCCTCCATCTCCATCAGGAGGTCGAGGAAGTCGAGGTATGCGAGAAGGTGCTCTCCCCGGGGCAAGTACCTGCCGGACTCCCACGCCGAGATGGCGGTCGGCGAGGCGCCCGTCGCAGCTCCGGCAGTACGAAGAGAGATCCCGTGGGTCTCGCGGAGACGGCGGCGCTCACCGAGATCAGGGAGGCGCTTCTGTGCCGCGAGGCGGTGGACGAGGTTGTCGAACTGTTCGCGCTTGGTGGTCATATCAATCAGTTGAGCGCATCCGGTTCAGAACGGCACCGGGTTCAGTGGGGAGCGTCGAATACCGACCCGGTGAGATGCCGGGGCGAATTTACGACCGTATGAGGACACCAGGTTGACAACCAATGGACACGCGGGCATGGTGGCGCCATGACGAAGCACGCACCCGAGGTTGTATGGGCTGTGGATCGGGTCCACGAAGGGGCGGTCATGCTCACTGCTCATCGCAACTCGGCAGGGGAAGGGGCCGCCGCGGCGACCTTGTTCCTGCGCCTCGACGGCGACGTGCACGACCCGAAGGACAACCACAGATGGCGGTACACGCTGACGTGGCCAGAGCCGGATGAGGAACGGCTATGGCGAGCGGATGGCCGGCTGCTCGCGCACGGTGCGTCGTGGAGGATCGCATCGCTCGAGCTGGAGGCCGCCGTGCCGGCAGGCTCCGACCTTGCTCCCGCCGTCACGTCCCGCGTGTTGCGGCGCGTACCGCTCGGGTTGATCCACGAGGCGCTCGAGACGCTCACGGTTGCGCAGATCGTCGCGGCCGATTCGCTGCTCGAGGTCGCGACAGGACTTAGCGAGTTCCCGGAGGGGTACGTGCCGTATTTTCGTCCCGACGATCCAGCGGAGGACCCACACCGGGGCACGGAGTTGAGATATGCCACGAGAATCCTCGTGTCGCTCCCGGCCATCTCCCGACTGACTCGACGACCGCCGCTCAACGCCACGGCTGAACTCGTGCGCGATTGGCCAGCGCCGTCCCCGAGCAAGGCGGGGCGACCTCCCCGGACAGACCGGGAACTCCTCGAGTTCGCCTGGGTGTTCCTGCAGGCTGAAGGCGTCTACCGGACCGTCTGCATCGAGCGGGACATCCCCCTCGACACCGCCCGAGGCTGGGTGAAGGCGTGCCGTGCGGCCGGATGGCTCGCTCCGGGTGAGCCCGGACGTCGCGGTTCGGCCCGGCCGGGACCGAGGCTGGTCGAGATGATTCAGGCGGTCCTGCCATGACCCCCGGCGTGTTCAAGAGGTGCGCGTGCGTCGTCCCGGCGGACAAGTCAGGAAGGTCCACGCCATGCAGGAAGGCCCACGGCACCTGGTACTACATCGTTGATCTCGGGCCCGGGCCGGGCTCCGATGGCCGCTGGAGAAGCCGCCGGCAGCAGAAGAAGGGCGGGTTCCCGACTGAGAAGGAGGCCGCGCTTGCGCGAGCGCGGGCAACCGCGGCTATCGCCGACGGCACGATGGCCTACGACGAGTCGATGACTGTGGCGGAGTACCTCGATCGGTGGCTCGAGCAGAAGGCTGCAGGAGGGATCAAGCCCACCACGCTTCGTTCCTACCGCCAGCACGTCGACCACTACCTCATCCCGCTCATGGGGCGACGCCGACTACGCGATCTACGGCCCGCCGAAGTTGAAGCCGCGCTCTGTGGCCTCCTGGATCGCAGCGGCCCTCACGGACGTGCGCTATCGCCGGCGACCGTCCAGCGTGTTCGGGCGACCCTGCGCTCAGCGTTGGCTTCGGCCAAGCGCAAGCGGCTCGTCACGCTAAATGCTGCCGAGGACCTTGAGATGCCCGCCGTCCGTCGCCCGCGGGTGTCGCCTTGGGGCCCAGAGGAGCTGGCCACTTTCCTCGATAGGGCGGCCCTTGACGACCTCGGTGCGCTGTTCGAGGTGATCGCGTTCACGGGGCTCAGGCGCGGCGAGGCGCTCGGCTTGATGTGGGCCGACGTCGATCTCGAGCGCGGCAGTTTCGCCGTGAGGCGGCAGGTCATCGGGCTGCCCTCGGAAGTGCCGTGCTCGTACTGCGGCCTCGTGCACAAGGGTCGGCAGTTCGGTTCGCCCAAGACCGAAGGTCGAGACGGTGGAGTCGTCGAGCTGGCGCGGAGCACGGTCGCAACCCTCGAGGCGCATCGCCTCGTCCAGGACCTGGAGCGCGCCGAGTGGGGATCGGCGTACGTGGACCATGACCTGGTGTTCGCACGGGCCAACGGTGAGCCACACGCCCCCGACGCGGTTACGAAGGCGTTTACCGACCTCGTCCACCGAGCTGGCCTGCGCCGAGTGCGACTGCATGACCTACGGCACGGCGCGGCATCGCTGATGCTGGCCGACGGCGTTGATATCGCCGTGGTGTCGAAGATCCTCGGGCACTCGAGCATCGCGATCACGGCCGACACCTACGCGCACCTGCTGCCTGGTGTGGGGCGCGATGCGGCCGAACGCCTCGTTGGGCGCCTGCCGAAGCGCGTGCGTGACCAGAGTGTGACCACCCCCCGTCTCGGCCGGCCGCCGAAGGGAGTGCCCCGCGGCAAAACCGCAGGTCAGACAGTGGGCCCCGTGGGGATCGAACCCACAACCCGCGGATTAAAAGTCCGCTGCTCTGCCAATTGAGCTAGAGGCCCGGGGGATCAGCGCTTTGGTCCGTGGAACCCTCGGGACAACTCCCGTGTAGTTCGCCTGCTCCCGCTCGCCGATCGTAGTCGGCGCGAGGGTGGACGACGGGTCGCGGGTCGCTTGCGCCCGGTCGCACGGTCACGTCGGGGTCTCTGTTCGGTTGTCGTTGTCTCGGCCGGCCTGCTTCGACGATGACTGAACGTGCTGAGCGATGCCACGGGCGCAATCAACATCGCTGCCGACAACGCCGCAGGCGGGTATCGCCGAGGAAGTAGCAGGTGTGCGCGCGAAGGCCCGGCCGCCGGGCCGTACGCTGCGCGGCGTGCTGGCCTACCTCCGCGGCGATCTGGATCGGGCTGCCTGCCCGCCGTTGAACGCCGTCGCTCAGACGTCGTTGAGCCGTCCGGGTGACGATGCGGGGACCACTTCCCGCCGATCTCAGCGCCGGCTGTAAGTCCCGGGCTCGGCCGGACATCTCAGAGCATGGGAACTCAACAGGACGACCCGGCGCGACGGCATGGTGGACGTGACACCGCCGCTGAGCACTTCCAAGGCTTGTGGTCCGCTCACGCCGCTCGGGTGCACGCCTACGCGATGCGGCACGTCGATCCGGACACCGCCCAGGAGGTCGTCTCCGAGACGTTTCTCGTGGCCTGGCGCCGTCTCGCGGAGGTCCCCGGTGAGGCGCTGCCGTGGCTCATCGTCGTGGCCCGCAACACGATCGCCAACGCCAACCGATCGCACTACCGGCAGCGGATCCTCCACGATGAGCTCGCCCGCCTCGCTTCCGTGTCGCCGGCTCCGACGCCGGGCGCCGAGCTGCTCGCGATCGAGCGCATGACCATGCTCCGCGGGCTGGCCGCCCTCTCGTCCGTCGATCGCGAGGCGCTTCTGCTGGTCACGTGGGACGGCCTGACGCCCGCGCAGGCCGCGGCCGTGCACGGCGTCACCGTGGCGACCTTCCAGGTCCGACTGCATCGGGCGCGGCGCCGCCTGTCCGGTCTTGTCGACCCGCCTGGCGAGGAGCCGTCGCCCGGTGACTCCCGCACCGGCACCGACACGACCGACCGCATCGACGACCTTGCCCGGAGGACGCTGTGAACACGCCCACGCTCGATGACCGCCTCACCCACATCGGCCCGACCGGCTCCCCGGACCCCGACGGCCTGGCCGGCGCCTACGCCCAGCTCACTGCTCGCCTCGAGCTCTCCGACCAGGTCGGCGCCCCGCGCTCCGCCGTGGTCGAACCGCTTCGCCGGCTACGGGCTCGGCGGATCAGCCTGACCGTGCTGGTCGGCGCTGCCGCGGCGTTCGCGATCGTCGCGATCCCGGTGCTCAGCACCGGTGGGGGTACCCCGGTCTCGACCGCCAGTGCCGCAGAGCTGTTCATCCGCGCCGGTCAGGCCGCCGGCGAGCAGCCGGACGTGTCTCGTGATGCCGCCTACTGGCACTCCGTGCAGACCTCCGACGTCTGGAACGACGCCAGCAATGGAGTCGAGAGCGCCCGCATCGAAACGTGGACCGGACACCGGGACTGGAGCGTGGTCGTCGACTCCATCCGGAGCCCCGAGCCGACGCTGCAGAACCGCGCACTGTTCGGCCCCGGGATCAGCTGGGACGAGCTGTTCGCCCTGCCCACCGAACCTGCCGCTCTGGAAGAGGCCCTGCGCCGGTACTCCGATGCCACGAGCCCAGACTCGCTGTCGGCCCAGACGGTCTGGGGCGCGGTCGAGGACCTGCTCGTCAACAGCCCAGCGCCGCCCGCCCTGCGGCAGGCGCTCTGGCAGGTCGCCGCGCAGCTTCCTGACACGAGCCTCGGTGGTGACGTCACCGACAGCACCGGGCGCCCCGGAGTCCAGGTGACCCGCCCCTACGAGGAACTGGTCGTCGATCCCGAGACCGGGCGCCTGCTCGAGCGACTCCGGTGGGACAGCACCGACAACCCGCCCTACCGCGACACCTTCCTCGAGCAGGGACCGGCCGACACTGCGCCGAACGCGCCCGACCCGAATCTCCCGCCTGGCTGCACGCTCGACACGCTGTGCGACGGAGGCCATGCGGTCGATCCCTCGGCGCAAGCATCGCCAGCTCAGCGCTTCGAACTTGCTCGGTTCGCTCTGACGCTGCGACCGAGCATGGTTCCGAAAGCTGCCAACGCCACGATGACGACGACCGCGAAGATCCAGGAGCTCACGCTGGCGTCGTCGGCGCTCAACCACCAGATGGCGATGAACACGGCGCTGGCGACGAGCCACAGCGCTACCGCGCCCCGGGTCCAGATCTGACGCATCGGTCATCCCTTCGAGCTCGATGAGCACCGGCAACCAGAGGCCCGACAGATGGGCGGAACAGCGGACGGAACCTCGGTACAACCATCATGTAGCTCGCCGGTTGCCGGGGCACCGTAGCCGCCCTCGCTGGTGTCAGACCCTAGGCGAACAGCCGCCGCGCGATCAGTGGTGCCCGCGCGACCGTCAGGGGGTGAGATGCGCCAGCGAGGGGGTGAACCACGGCTCCGCAGGGGCGATCGGGCCACGCGGGCCGCATAGTTGAACATGTGACCAACTTCCGGATCGACATCACCGACGGAGACGTTCGCGCCGCCAAGCGGGCCTGGCAGGCCGCGCGCGACGCGGACCCGTCGGCGGCGCGCACCGCGCTGCTCCACGAGAGCTACCGCCGGGTGGTGAGCGGTCAGGCACAGCAGATCGCCGACGACTTCCGCCGTTCGCGTGCCGAGCGCACCGTGCGCGAGCAGGTGACTTCGGGATGCCGCTCCGGGCACCCGACGGCGGGATCGTCGCAGCACACACCGGACGAGCTCGGGGCCGACGAGCTGAGCCCTGCCGAGCGGATGGTCCTGGCCGCACTGGGCAGCGGCGGCACGCTGGACGACATCGCCAGGCAGCTGTCGCTGACCCGCAACGTCGTCGTCGCTCTGCTGCGCCACGCCTACCGCAAGATCGGCGTCTCGACGCGCGCCGACGCCGTCACCTGGGTGCTCAAGCACCACCTCCGCTGAGCCCGCCTGCCTCGACATCCGACGGGGCTGGGGCTTCGCGACGTCGCCGTAGGTCTGCCCCGGATCGCCGAGGTGCGGCGCGCGGGTGAACCTCGTCGGGACCCGGACGCACCGACCCGCCGCCTCCGTTACCGTGCGGCGGATGAGTGAGCAGACGGGACCGGGGGCCAGCGGGACGCCGTTCGCCCCGCCGGGCGGCCCTCGCCGGGCGCTCGACGGCGGGCGCGCGGCGGACGAGCCCCACCCTTCCGCGGAGGCGACGTCTCCGTACGCCCTGCCGACCGCGGGGGCGACGTCGCCCGTCACCCCGCCCCCTGCAGCCCCGCCGACGCCGTTCCTCCCCGTCTCGCCCTACGGGCAGGCCGCCCCGTACACCCCGCCGGGCACCTACCCGCAGGCTGACGCGTACGGTCAGGCCGTCCCGTTCCTGCAGCCTCCCGCCTACGGCTCGCCCCCTTCGTACGGTGCGCCGCAGTTCCCCGCTCCTCCGCCGTCGTACGGGCCCACCGCCGCCTACGGCGGGCCCCCGTCGTACGGCACTCCCGGTGCCTGGGGCCCGCCCCTCGGGTACGGCGCCTTGGTGCAGCCCCCGACGGAGGGTCTGGCGATCGCCTCCCTCGTGACCAGCATCGCGGGTCTGCTGGTCCTCGGGGGGCTTCCGGGGCCTGTCGGTGTCGGCCTGGGGATCGGTGCGTTGCGCAGGATCCGGCGGCGCGGCACGAAGGGCCGCGGGATGGCGATCGCCGGCGTGGTCGTGGGTGCGGTGAGCACGCTCGTGTGCATCGGTTGGATCTGGCTCGCGGTGTGGGCGGCGTCGTCCAGCCCCGGTGTGGTCAGCGACTTCGCTTTCGGGGACGAGCTTCCCGACTACACGCTGCGCTCGGACCTCGTCGTCGGCGACTGCCTGCGCGAGTACCCGGACTCGTGGGACCTCGGCACGGCCGACCCCGTGGACTGCGGTGAGGCGCACGCTCTCGAGATCGTGGCGGTCCTCCCGCTGTCGGGTCCGGTCGACGCGTCCGCGGACCCGGCGGATGCCGGGTTCGACCGCGCGTTCGCGCAGTGCACGGCGCACATCGAGCGCGCCGCGCCCGGCCTGCTCGACGAGTGGACCATCTGGACGGATGTGAGCTTCCCGCACCCGGACGACTGGTCGGCGGGCGCGACGACGGCGTACTGCGCGGTGGCGACCGACTCCTCGGGGCTGCGGGGGTCGGTGCTCGACGGCTCGGTCACGGGACCGGAGTAGTCGACGCGTGCCGGACGGACCAGGTTGCGTTCTGCGAGCGTTCCCCGCCCTCGCCCGGGCCGCTCGTCCCATTCTCGGTCTCCCGGCTGGCCGATGGGTCAGTCCTGACGATGGCGCACGTCGTGCCGCCACACGCCGCCCCGCATGACGAGTGCCCCCGAGGCCGACGCGGGCCTGTCCGTGCTCACGCTGGGATTCGAGGTCGTCGACGATCGGCCAGACTGGCCGGTCGTCACGATGCAGGTCGACGGCCACGACCCGTTCGCGGCGGTCGCGAGCGGGTGGAGAGGCTTCGATCCGGCTCAGATGCTCGGCTCGAGCTCCCCACTGGTGCCTCTGGACGGCGATCGCCGGGTCGCGGTCTACCGGTGCACCTGCGGCGAGGCCGGGTGCGGCGTCATCGCGCCCTTCATCGTGCTCTCACCCGACGGGAAGCGGATCTCCTGGGTCGACTTCCGCGACTACGTGGGTGTCTTCGTCGGCCCGGCCGAACCGGAGTCTGCGGACCACGAGGGCACGAAGTGGAACCTGCCTGACCTGCACTTCGACCGCGATCAGTACCTCGCCGAGGTCGCACGAGCCAGTGCCGACCGGTCGTGGGAGACGAGTCGACGGCGCACCGCGCGACTCGTCTCCGAACACCTCCTGCGCAGGGAGCTCGTCGTCCCACCAGACCTGGTCCTCCGAGGGGTGTCGCCTGCGTTCGGCCAGGACGGGGTGAGCCTCAACTTCCTCCGAGTGGGCCACGATCGTGGCCTCCACGTCGAGCAACAGCTTCTCCGGCTCCGCAGTGACGACCCCGATCCGGACCGGGCTGCCGACGACATCGTCGGGCAGCTGCTCGCTGTCGCCCCAGCGGACTGGGCGTCCACGTTCGGCTGACGCCATGCCTCAGCACGGGCCAGGCGCGGGACCTGGGCGACGACGCAGRCACGATGAGCAGCGGCACCGACACGGGACGATCGCGAGGAGCCCGAGGGTGCCTCCACGGCACCGTCGACCGCCCTCGCAGACCGGACGTCGCCGCGTCGGTCAGCCGAGGAAGGCGATCGCCTCGACCTGGACCAGGCATACGGGGTCGAAGAAGTCCGTGGTGGCGGTCATCCGAGCGGGTGGCTGGTCGCCGAAGAACTCCGCGAACACGTCCCAGGCGTCGCGCAGCTCGGGGGTGATCTCGCGGATCCACATCGTCACCTGGACCACGTGCGCCGGACTGGCCCCGGCCGACTCCAGGGTCCGGGTCAGCGCGCGCAGCGCCTCGCGCGTCTGGTGGACGTAGCTCGGCACATCGAAGCCGCCGGCGTGGTGCGCCAGGTAGAGCGTGTCGCCGGCGCGCACAGCGGCGGAGCAAGTGGGGTCTGCCACGTGCGAGGGGAGTCTGGTGATCGTCACGTGCCTGAGATCCTCTCGAGCTGGGCCGGCGTGAGTMGCGGTCGTCGCTGGTGACGGTAGCGGCGCGGGCCCCTGGGGGTGCGGTCCAAGGTCCCGGCCGTCGACGGATGCACGTCAAAGCCGGACGGCACCGGCACGGGCGACGTCGTTCACGAGCAGCAGCGAGCGACGCCTGACGGCACCGCTCAGCTGCAGGTGCGCACACCCCACTGAGCTATGACTCGGCTCGGTGGGCGACCCGCGCTCGTGGTGCGCCGGGAACGCCGGTGGCGTGACTACCGTGAGGCGCATGCCGGCACCCCGCAGTCGCCAGGCGCGCTACGCCAAGCGCCGACAGCGCCGGATGGCCGCCGTCGAGCACGACCTCCGCCCGGAGCAGTGGACTGCGCTCGTCGCCGAGTGGGGCGGCTGCGCCTACTGCGGGGCGAGCGACCGGCCGCTGCAGCGCGACTGCGTCCTGCCCATCTCCCGCGGCGGCCGCTACACGCTCGACAACATCGCCCCGGCGTGCGGCTCGTGCAACGCGAGCAAGTGCAACGACGAGGTGACGGGCTGGTTGCGGCGCAAGCGGCTCGACGAGCGGGCGTTCCTCGAGCGGCACGTCCGGATCCAGGCGGAGCTGGCGCGGAGGTTCGCCGACCATGGACCGGCGGGTCCGGCCGCAGTACTGTCCGAAAATGACCCGAACTAGCACAAGTCGGCCGCGCATCGTCGCCACCGCGGCGGCGGCCGCCCTCACGCTCGCACTCGCAGCGGCTCCCGCTCAGGCGCACCAGCCGAAGCCACCAGTCATCCAGGACCGCTCGAAGGTCGAGGTGCAGATCCTCGCCCTCAACGACTTCCACGGGAACCTGCTCCCCCCGACAGGCAGCAGCGGCCGCGTCGGCCCCACCACGCTGGCCGGCGGCGCCGCGTACCTCGCGACGCACATCAAGAACCTCGAGGCGACCAACCGGAACTCGATCGTGGTGTCCGCCGGTGACCTGGTGGGCGCGAGCCCGATCCTGTCGGCGCTGTTCCACGACGAGCCGACCATCGAGGCCATGAACTCGATCGGGCTCGACCTGAACGCCGTGGGCAACCACGAGTTCGACGAGGGCGCCGCAGAGCTGCTCCGGCTGGACAGGGGCGGGTGCCACCCCACCGACGGCTGCCAGGACGGCACGCCGTTCGCGGGCGCCGACTTCGACTTCCTCGCCGCCAACGTGGTGAACACCGCGACCGGCAAGACCCTGTTCGCGCCGTACTCCATCGAGAAGTTCAACGGTGCCGAGATCGCGTTCATCGGGATGACCCTCGAGGGCACGCCGAACATCGTCAGCGCCGCCGGGATCCAGGGGCTCGAGTTCCGCGACGAGGCGGAGACGGTGAACGCCCTCATCCCGAAGCTGCGCAAGAAGGGCGTCGAGGCGGTCGTCGTCCTCGTGCACGAGGGCGGCTCGCCCACGGCACTGGACATCAACGGCTGCGCCGGCGTCTCCGGTCCCATCGTCGACATCGTCACCAACCTCGATCCCGAGGTGGACCTGGTGGTCAGCGGCCACACGCACCAGCCGTACAACTGCGTGATCGACGGGATCCCCACGACGAGCGCCTACAGCTTCGGCCGGCTCGTCACTGACATCGACATGACGGTCGACCGTCGCACCCGGGACGTCGCCGGGCTCACCATCAACAACCGGATCGTCACGCGGGACGTCCCGGAGGACCAGGCGATCGTCGATCTGATCGCGCGCTACAACGTGGTCGCCGCGCCGATCGCCAACCGGCCGATCGGGCACATCACGGCCGACCTGCCGAACACGCCGAACGCGAACCTGGAACAGGTCATGGGCGACGTGATCGCCGACGCCCAGCTGGCTGCGACCGCCGGACCGCCCCCGCAGGGCAGCGCCGTCGTCGCGTTCATGAACCCCGGCGGCGTGCGCGGCCCACTCACGTACCTAGGCAGTCCGGCCGGTGAGGGGAACGGGGTGGTCACGTTCGGTGAGGCGTTCACCGTCCAGCCGTTCGGGAACATCCTGCAGACCCTGACCCTCACGGGTGCGCAGATCGACCTGCTCCTCGAGCAGCAGTTCTGCGGCCTGAACTCGCCGGCGGCCACGCCGACCCCGGGGTTCTTCAAGGTGCTGCTGCCGTCCGCCGGGTTCTCGTACACGTGGGACGGTGCGGTGGCGAACTCCGCGGCCAACGCCACCTGCGCGACCGACCCGGCCCTCGGTGCGGTCAACCCGGCGAGCATCATGCTCGGCGGAGTCCCGATCGACCTGGCCGCGAGCTACCGCGTGACGGTGAACAACTTCCTCGCCGACGGCGGGGACGGGTTCGGCGTCCTGCGCAGCGGCACCGCCCGCGTCGGCGTCCCCGGGGGGCGGGGCAGGTCCGGCTCACTCCGGGGGCGTGAACTGGCTCCCGGTGAACAGCGCGCCCTGCGGGTCACGGATCGTCGTCGTGAGCGCCCACGGGGTGTCCTCGCTGGCCAGGACCTCGCCGCCGTGCTCGGTGGCCAGTGCGGCGGTCTGGTCGCGGTCGGCGACGGCGAACGTCACGTGCCAGTGCGGCGCCWCGTTCTCGACGGCGGGCGCGACCCAGCCGATTGCGTCCTCGAACCCCGGCGGTACGGAGACGTCGGCCTGGCGCTCGCGGATGTCGGGGTCGGTGGTGGCCGCGAGGTGGTCGCCGTAGCCGGGCACGCGGATCAACGTGCCGAAGCCGAGGTCGTCGAACACCCAGCCGAACACCTGCGTGTAGAACGAGGTGGCGGGCTCGTCGCTGCGCAGGTCGCTGAAGTTCCAGGTGCCGGGCGCGTTGACGATCTGCGCACCGAGCCGGCGCTTCGGCTGCCAGAGCCGGAGCGGCACCCCCTGCGGGTCGGTGAAGCCGGCCCACGTGCCGCCCTCGCCCGCGACGGTCGGGCCGGTGGTGACGGCGCCGCCCGCGGCGGTGATCCGGTCGAGGACTGCCTCGACGTCGTCCACGGCCACGTAGGTGTGCC
>NZ_JBFUHU010000029.1:0-21344 GCF_056402235.1 Cellulomonas sp. P4_B5_2 | reverse complement strand
AGGGGACCGTCCGCCTCGGGGGATACCCCCAGGACGCCGGACGGGAGGGTGAACCGGGATCAGGCGCACCCCCCGGGGGAGCCGCTGGCGCGGTCACCGCTCGGGGCTCACTCCCGCGCGAGCCACTCGTCGGCCAGCAGCGCGTACGCGTAGCCGTCCAGCCAGCCCCGGGTGCGGTGCAGCGAGTCCCGGACGCTGTGCTCCTCCTGACGTATCCCGAGCCGCTCCATGAGGCGCCACGACGGTGCGTTCTCCGCGAAGCAGTACGCCCGCACCCGGCGCAGCCCGAGGTCCTCGAAGCTGATCCGGAGCAGCTCGGCGACCGCCTCCGTGGCGTAGCCGTGCCCGCCGTGGTCGGGGTCGAGCACCCAGCCCAGGGTCGCCTGCTGCGGACGCTCGACGTCGCCCTGCGCCCAGGAGTCCTCGACCTGCAGCATCAGGTCGCCGACGACATGGCCGTCGAGCTCGATCACGAGCGTGACGGCGAGGCGGTCGGGGTCACGGAGCCGGGCGACGTACGCGTCCCGGTCGCCGACGTCGTGGCTGAGCCACTCGTCGACGCCAGGCCGCCGGCGGACCTGCCAGATGGCGTCGGCGTCGTCCGGCGTCGCCGGGCGCAGGCAGAGGCGTGCGGTGCGCACGGGCCAGGGGACGGCGCTGAGGTCCTGGGGCACGACGCCATCCTGGCCCGCGGCACCCACACGCGCTCAGGACGTCAGCGGCGCAGCACGCGTCGGGACAGCCGGTTGCCGATCGCCTGCGCCACCTGGACCAGCAGGATGATCACGAGCACGGTGATCCACACGACGGCGTAGTTCCACCGCTTGTAGCCGTAGTCCAGGGCGAACGCACCCAGCCCGCCACCGTCGAGCGTGCCGGCGAGCGCGGACATGTCCACGATGGCGACGAAGACGAAGGTGAACCCGAGGATCAGCGGACCGAGCGCCTCGGGGACCACCAGGGTGCTCACGATCCGCCACCGGCTCGCTCCGGTCGCGCGCGCCGCCTCGATGATGCCGGGGTCGATGGCGACGAGGTTCTGCTCGACGATCCGGGACACGCCGAACGTCGCCGCGAACGACAGCGGCACGATCATGGCGGTGCTGCCCAGGCGCGTGCCGATCAGGCCGACGGTCACGGGCGCGATCACCATGAGCAGGATGAGGAACGGGATCGGCCGGAAGATGTTCACCAGCAGGTTGGCCACCCCGAACACCGCTCGGTTGGCCAGCAGCCCGCCGCGTCGGGTGGTGTAGAGCGCGAGACCGAGACCGAGGCCGAGCAGCCCGCCGATGAGCAGCGTCGCCGAGACCATGTAGAGCGTCTCGCCGAGCGCCTGGACCAGCTTCGGGCCGTGGAACGACCAGTCGAACTCGTTGGCCGTCGGGAGCAGCGAGCGCATCAGGACGCCTCCTCGATCGTCGTGACCTCGCGCAGCCGTCCGACGACGGTCTCGACGGCCTCGTCGGGCCCGTCGAGCGCGAGGGTCAGCGAGCCGAACGACTGGTCCTGGAGGGTGCCGATGCCGCCGTAGATGATCTCGAACGTCACGCCCAGCGCACCGGCGGAGGCGAGGATCGCACCGAGCCGGCTGCCGTCCGCGATGGTGGCGGTGACGATCCGGCCCTCGTGCGTCTGGCGCAGGCGTTCCAGGTTGGCTCCCCGCGGCCGGTCGTGGACCACCGTGGACACGAAGCGCTGGGTGACCTCCGCCTGCGGCTGCGTGAAGATGTCGAACACCGTGCCGTGCTCCGCCACGCGGCCGTCCTCCAGCACCGCGACCCGGTCGGCGATCGCGCGGACCACCTCCAGCTCGTGCGTGATCACCACGATCGTGACGCCCAGCTCGGTGTTGACCTTGCGCAGGAGCCGCAGCACGTCCTGCGTGGTCTGCGGGTCGAGCGCGCTGGTGGACTCGTCGGCGAGCAGGATCCTGGGCGACGCCGCGAGCGCGCGGGCGATGCCGACGCGCTGCTTCTGACCGCCGGAGAGCTGGTCGGGGTAGGAGTGCGCCCGGTCCAGGAGGCCGACGAAGTCGAGCAGCTCCGCGATCCGGCGGTCGCGGTCCGCCTTGGGCCAGCCGGCGACCTTGAGCGGGAACGCCACGTTGCCGGCCACCGTGCGGGAGGAGAAGAGGTTGAACTGCTGGAAGATCATGCCGATGTCCCGGCGCTTGAGCTCCAGCTGGCGCTCGCTGAGCGTCGCCACGTCGGAACCGTCGACGATCAGCTGCCCGGACGTGACCCGCTCGAGGCCGTTGATGAGACGCACCAGCGTGCTCTTGCCGGCGCCGGAGTAGCCGATCACGCCGAAGACCTCGCCGGCCTCGATGGACAGGTCGACGCCGTCGACGGCGCGGATGGGTCCCGACGGGGACTCGAACACCTTGCTGACGTCGCGGAACTCGATGATGGGGGACACGCACTGCCTCTCAGAGGGTGCGCCCGGGCAGGGACGGTGCGGGGGTGTCCCTGCCCGGGCGGGGGATCAGCCTGCGGCCTTGAGGTTCACCTGGGTGTCCTTCAGGACCTGCTGCAGCTTCGCCGCGTCGTAGCCCTCGACGATCACCGCGGTGCCGCCGGAGGACTCGACGACGGAGTCGGCGACGGTGGCGTCGTGGTACAGCTCGACGATCCGCTGGTACACCGGGTTGTCGACGTCGTCCGGCCGGGCCGCGATGACGTTGATGTACGGCTGGGCCCCGGCAGAGGACGGGTCGTCCGCGTACACGTAGCCGTCGAGGTCGAAGCCGGCGTCGGAGGCGAAGTTGTTGTTCACGACGACGCCCGCGATGTCCGGGTCACTGATCAGGCCGGCGGTCTGCGAGGCCTCGACCGAGCGGACCACCACGGTCGACGCGGCGGTGTCGACGTCGTCCGGGGTCGGCACCTTGGGCTCGCCGGTGAACGTGATGAGCCCCGCGCTCTCGAGCACGAACAGTGCGCGCGCCTGGTTGGTGGCGTCGTTCGGGATCGCCACCTGCTCGCCCTTGGTGAACTCGCTGACCTCCTGGTGCTTCTCGGAGTACAGCGGCAGCGGCACGATCAGCGTCGAGCCGATCGGCTGCAGGTCGTCACCGGTGTTGTTGTTGTGGTCGGCCAGATACAGGATGTGCTGGAACGCGTTGAGGTCGATCTCGCCCTCGGTCAGCGCCGGGTTGGGCTGCGTGTACTCGGAGAAGCCGACGATCTCGAGGTCGATGTTCTCCTTGGCGGCGAGGTCCTTGAGGATCTCCCAGTGGGGCTGCGACACGTCGGTGGTGCCCAGCTTGACGACCGTGGCCGGGGTGGAGCCGCCCGAGGCGGCGGGCTCGTCGGACGAGCCGCGGGTGGCGAGGAAGACGATGGCGCCGACGATCACGAGGGCCACGACGACGATGCCGGCGATGAGCCCGGTGCGGTTGCCGCTGCTCTTCGGCGGGAGGACGGGGACGGACTCGGACATGGGTTCTCCTGGGTGCGGGCCGTCACGGCGACGGCCGGGGCTGCGTGGGGGGACGCCAGGCGCAGGTGATCGCGCGGGCGAGGGGACCCACGACCCCCCGGGCCTCGAACGGCCGGGGTGGGGGCGTCAGGACGCCCGGAGGCAGTGAAACCGACGCGCTCCGCGACTGTCAAATGTGTACCAGCGCAGGTGAGATTCCCGTCACACGGGTGGGAACTACGTCCCTGGCGGTGGGTCCTGCGGGGGCTCAGATACCGTGCGCCCGCGCCCAGGCCACGGCGTCAGCGCGCGTGGACACGCCCATCTTCCGGTACGCGCTGCGGAGCTGGGACTTCACCGTGTTCCGGGTGACCCACAGCCGCTCGGCGATGTCCTGCAGCGTGATGTCCTCGCTCAGGTGCGCCAGGACCACACGCTCACGGGTGGTCAGGGCGGCGACGCCCGTGATCGGCGTCGGTGCAAAATACTGACTCGTCACGGTCTACCTCCTGCGGCGACGATGCCCGCTGGGGGAGCGGTCCCGTCTGGCGTCGGTAAGTCTCTGCCCCCATGGTCCTATCGGCACGGGACCCCGTGCGGGTGAGAAATTACGGCGATCTGACCGAAGAACATGCATCGGCCCCGGTCAGCGCACGGGCGGGCCGGGCGAGCGGACGGCGGGGAGCGGCTCGCGCAGCGGTCCGGGGAGAGGGAGGGKGGGTAGCGTCGCCGACGACCGGGACGGACCTGACGAGGAGTGCGCATGGAGTACCGCCAGCTGGGGAAGACGGGTCTGACCGTCTCGGAGATCGGGTACGGCGCGTGGGGCATCGGTGCCTCGGCGTGGATCGGGGCGCAGGAGGACGAGTCGGTGGCGGCGCTGCACCGCGCCATCGAGCTGGGCGTCACCTTCATCGACACCGCGCGTGGCTACGGCGAGAGCGAGCGGATCGTCGGCGGCGTCCTGCGGGACCACCCGGACGTGCTCGTCGCCACGAAGGTCCCGCCGAAGAACGGCATCTGGCCGGCACCGGACGGCCTGCACCCGGACGAGACGTTCCCCGGCGACCACATCCGCGCGAGCCTCGAGACCAGCCTGGCTGCGTCGGGCCTGGAGGCGTTCGACGTCCTGCAGTTCCACGTCTGGAGCGACGAGTGGGTGGGCAGGGGCGACTGGCTGGAGACGATCGCCGACCTGCGCCAGGAGGGCAAGATCCGGTTATTCGGCGTCTCGATCAACGACTACCAGCCGGAGAACGCGCTCGAGCTCGTCCGCAGCGGCACGGTCGACACCGTCCAGGTGATCTACAACGCGTGGCACCAGCAGCCCGAGGAGCACCTGCTGCCCGCCTGCGCCGAGCACGGCGTCGGGGTCATCGTGCGCGTCGGGCTCGACGAGGGCGGGCTGACCGGGCGCATCACGGCGGACTCCACGTTCCCCGAGGGCGACTTCCGGAACAGGTACTTCGGCGGCGACCGGCCCGCACAGGTCCAGCAGCACGTGGAGGCGCTCGTCGCCGACCTGGGCGTCGGCACCGACGAGCTGCCCGACCTCGCCCTGCGCTACGTCCTCGACCAGCCCGCCGTGTCCACCGTGATCGCGGGCATGCGCACCGTGCGCAACGTGGAGCGGAACGCCGCGACCAGCGACGGCCGCAGGCTGACCGAGACCCAGCGCGACGTCATCCGGCGCCACCGGTGGGAGCGGAACTTCTACCAGGCCCCGGACGCGTAGCGCGCAGGACCGCCTTCGCGGCTTCGATCACCAGGAAGACCACCACGGCGATCCCCGCCGTCAGCGCCCAGCTGTGCGGCCCGATCGGGGTGGAGCCGAACCACGCGTTCATGAAGGGCGCGTAGGTGAACACGAGCTGCAGCCCGAGGAGGGCTCCGGCGGAGACCCACAGGCTGGGGTTGCCGGTGAGCACCCGCGTGGTGAAGGCGGACGTGCTGAGCAGGCGGCAGTTCAGCAGGAAGGCGAGCTGGCCCAGGGCGAGCATCATGACCGCGGACGTCTGCGCCTCGGCGTAGTCACCGGTCCGCGCGCGCTCGAGCAGGTAGACGACGAGCGTCGCGGCACCGAGGACCACCGAGGCGATCAGGACCACCGCGATGGCGCGCGAGGACAGCACCTGCTCGCTCGGCGACCGGGGCGGCCGCGCCATGATGCCGGGTTCCGCAGGCTCGCCCGCGAGCGTCAGCGAGAGCGTGATCGCGGTGGCCAGGTTGATCCAGAGGATCTGCACGGGCGACAGCGGCAGGGCCAGCCCGGCCAGCACGGCGACGAGGATCACCAGGGACTGCGCGCCGTTGGTGGGCAGCAGGAACACGACGGCCTTGCGGATGTTGTCGTAGATCCGCCGGCCCTCCTCGACCGCGCGCTCGATCGTCGCGAAGTTGTCGTCGGCCAGGACGATGTCGGCGGCCTCCTTGGTGGCCTCGGTGCCCTTGATCCCCATGGCGACGCCGACGTCCGCGCGGGTGATCGAGGGGGCGTCGTTGACGCCGTCGCCGGTCATCGCCACGACCTCACCGTGGAACTGCAGCGCGCGGACGATCCGGAGCTTGTGCTCGGGGGACGTCCGGGCGAAGACGTCGACGTCGCGCACGACCTCGCGCAGCTCGTCGTCGTCCATGCCCTGCAGGTCTGCGCCGGTCAGAGCCCGGACCATGCCGCGCTCGGGGGCGATGCCCAGCTCGCGGGCGATCGCCGTCGCGGTGCCCCGGTGGTCGCCGGTGATCATCTTCACGCGGATGCCCGCCGCGTGGGCCTCCGCGATCGCCGCGGTGGCCTCGGGGCGCGGCGGGTCGACGATGCCGACGACGCCGAGGAACGTGAGGCCCTCGTCGAGGTCGTCGAGGGCGATCTCGTGGACGCCGTCGGCCGGGCGGACGGTCGCGGCGAGCACGCGCAGGCCGAGGGCGGACAGGGCGTCGATCCGCTCGTCCCACGCCTCCCGGTCCAGCGGCCTGACGACGCCGTCGGGCGCGAGCTCGGTGCCGGACCGGTCGAGCAGGCGGTCCGGGGCGCCGACCGCGTGCACCACCCGGGAGCCGCCGGGCAGGTCGTCCAGGGTCGCCGCGAACTTGTGCGCGGAGTCGAACGGCACCGCGCCGACGCGCGCGGACCGGCGGACGTCCACCCCGGCCTTCGTCGCCAGCACGTCGAGGGCGCCCTCGGTGGGCTGACCGACCACGCGCCAGCCGTCCTCGGTCTGCTCGACGCGTGCGTCGTTGCACAGGCTGACCGCGAGCACCAGGGCGGCGAGGTCGCGGTGCACGTCGAGCGCCGCCGTCGTGCCCTCCGCGGTGGCGACACGGCCCACGGGGTCGTAGCCGGTGCCCTCCACGTCGTAGGCGCCGGCGGTGGTGACCACCGTGCGTGCGGTCATCTCGTTCTGGGTGAGCGTGCCGGTCTTGTCCGAGCAGATGGTCGTCGTCGACCCGAGCGTCTCGACGGCCTCCATCCGCCGGGTGATCGCGCGGTGGCGGGCCATCTGCTGCACGCCGAGCGCCAGCGTGATCGTCACCAGCGCGGGCAGGCCCTCGGGCACCGCGGCGACCGCGAACCCGATGGCCGCCGAGATCAGCTCGTCGACCCCCAGGCCGTGCACGAACCGGCCGACCAGCAGCATGACGACGGCGAGCACCCCGATCAGGACGGAGAGCTGCGTGCCCAGGTGCGCCAGCTGCCGGGCCAGCGGCGTGTCGATCGCGTCCTGCTCCGTGACCAGCGCGGAGATACGCCCGATCTCGGTACCGGACCCCGTCGCGACGACCACCCCCTCGCCGTTGCCGGCGGTCACGATCGTCCCGGAGAACAGCATCGACGTCCGGTCGCCGATGCCCGCGTCCGCCTCGTTGGCCTCGGCGGACTTGGTCGCCGCCACCGACTCCCCGGTCAGGGCGGACTCGTCGACCTGCAGCTGGGCCGAGGCGAGCAGGCGCACGTCGGCCGGCACGCGGTCCCCGCCGCGCACCCGGACGACGTCACCGACCACGAGGCTCGCGGCGTCGACCACCCCCCAGTCACCGTCGCGTCTCACTTGCGCGTCGAGCGACTGCATCCTGCGCAGACCCGCGAGCGCCGACGCCGCGCGCCCCTCCTGGACGAACCCGATCAGGCCGGTCGCGACGATCACCACGACGATCACGGCGAAGTCGACCCAGTCCTGGGTGAGGGCCTTGAGCACCGCCGCGCCGATCAGGATGTAGATCAGGACGTCGGCGTACTGGCTCAGCAGGCGCCTCCAGACCGACTGCTGCGGCGGTTCGGGCAGCTCGTTGCGGCCGTCCCGGGCGAGCCGTGCCTCCGCCTCGCGTCCGGTCAACCCGCCGGGTGAGCCGGCGACCCCTGCCAGCACCTCCTCCGGGGGGAGGGACCACGGTGCGGGCAGCACCTCGGCGCGTCGGTGGTCGGGCGCGGCGGTCGTCACGGGCTCATTCTTCCTGTGGTCCGCCGCTTCGTGGAGGCCACAGGCAAGGGACCTCCGGCCCTGCTGCGCGCGACGCGCCTGATCGACCATCGAGGAGGGCCGCGCAGGTGCGCGGGTCGCTCGCGGGTGGGAGGACAACATGACGCACGTGCTGGTTGCCTATGGGACGTCGAGGGGAGGCACCCAAGGCCTCGCGGAGCTGATCGGTGACGACCTGCGCAGCCGCGGCTACGACCCGGTCGTCCGGCCGGCCGCCGAGGTCACGGACCTCCAGGACGTCGACGCGGTCATCGTCGCGGGCGCCCTCTACGCGGGCCGCTGGAACAAGGACGCGCGGCGGCTCGTCAAGCGTCAGGCTGATCGCCTCTCCACGTTGCCCGTGTGGCTCGTCGCGACGGGCCCGCTCGACGGGTCGGCCGCGACGAGGCAGATCCCGCCGGTTCCCCACGTCAAGGATGCGGCGGCGAAGATCGGTGCACGCGGCGTCCAGACTTTCGGCGGCCGCCTCGAGCCCGACGCCACGGGCTTCCCGGCGAGCGCGATGGCCAAGACGCACGCCGGGGACTGGCGCGACGCCGAGCACGTCGCCCGCTGGGTCGACGAGGTCGACGGCGAGCTCAGGTCGGCGAGCTCCCGGTAGGGCGGCTCACCGGAGCAGGACGTAGGAGAAGTCGGCGCCGTCGGTCGTGGTGTCGCGCCCGATGAGCCGGCCGTTGACGGGCGAGACGTCGCCGACCCCCGCGGGGTAGGGCGCACGGAACACCTCCGTCCCGCTGGCCGGGTCGTACGCGACCAGGGTCGGCTGCTCGTCCGCGGACGTCGTCGGCTCCAGGGTGGCGAGCAGGTGTCGGCCGTCGGTCGAGATCGTGCTCGGCATCAGCGCGTCCTCGGGGGTCGTCGCCCACAGCTTCCGGCCGCTGACTCCGTCGAACGCGGCGACGAACCCGGTGGCCAGCACGAAGACGCGACCTCGCATGATCAGGACGCCGGACGCGCTGACCACGGTCTCGTTCGACCAGCGTCGCTCGCCCGTGTTCCTGTCCCACGCGTGCAGCTCGGTGTCGTAGCTCAGGAGCAGGTCAGGAACGGAGCCGTCGTCCACCGCGGTGTAGGCGACGTTGCCGTCGACGGTCACGTCGTGCGCGGGTTCGGCGTCGTCGGCGAGCAGGATCGTGCGCGGCTCGCCGTCGACCGCGGACTGCAGGTTCATCCTGCCGCGCTCGTCGGTGACGAACCCGAATCTGTCACCGATCGAGCCGGCCAGCTCGCGGACCACGGTGCCGTCGCCGGCGATCAGCGTCAGCGGCTGCTCCGGCGGTGCGTAGGCGAGCACGGCACCCACCCGGAACAGAGCGACGTTCGAGAGCGGGGTGCGCTCCGCGCCGTCGGGTGTCGGGCTCGAGCGCGACCAGCGTGAGTCGCCGGTGACGACGTCGTAGACGGTCAGAGTGGTGCCGGTCGCCGCGGTGGACGCGATCGCGACGGCGTCGTCCAGCACCGCGAACACGGCCGGTTCGTCACCCGCCTCCACGGGCCAGGTCGAGGCGATCGTGCCGTCTGCCGCGGACAGGACCATCACCCGCGTGGTCGTGGCCGGCACGCGCGCGAGGCCGTCGTTGTTGGCGTGGTCGATGACGAAGCCGCCGTCCGAGACGACGCAGACGATCGTGCCCGCAGCGCTCGGCTCCGTGCCGGGCGCGTTGTCGGGCACGCAGTAGCTGCCGGCGATGACGTCGTCGGCCGCGTGCTGGGCGAGCGCGGGGGACGGGCCCGCCAGCGCGGTGGTCCAGGTGGGTCCTTCGTCGCCGGCGGGTGCCCAGGTGAACGACTGCGACCCGTCCGCGGCACGTTCGAAGGAGCCGCCGCCGAAGCCGAACAGCTCCGCGGCGTCGTCGGAGGGCACGCGGCGCTCGATCTCGAGGTGCTCGTCGACCGGGGCGAGCACGCCGGGCACCGCGGCCAGTGCGGCGATCGCGGAGCGCTCACGGGCGGTGACGAACCACTGCACACAGGCCAGGGTGACGACGACGACCAGTGCGACGACGACCAGTGCGGTGCGCCGGCGCCGCCGCACCGGTGCGGCACCAGGATCGCCGCCGTCGCCCTCGTCGCCCTCGTCGAGGAGCTCCACCTCCTGGAGCTCGCCACGTCGCGCCATGGCCGGACACTACCGACCACGTCCGTCGGGGCAACGCGGCGGGTGCATCGCGTCACCCGGTCTGCACGTCGCGGCGGTTGAACCGGTCGACGCCCGTCCACACGAGCGCGGCCGCCACGGCGGTCATGATCACGACCGGCGTCCACGACATCGGCTCGAGCGGCAGGTAGGGCACCGCCGAGAACGGCAGCCCGTCGAGGAGCCACCGCGGCAGCCCGAACACGTCGCCGAGCATCGCCGCGAACCACATCGCCGCGAGCACGCCCCACGTCACGGGGATCGCCAGGCGGGGCAGCCAGCCGAACAGCGCGACGGCGATGCCGACGAGCACCATGACGGCGGGCCAGTACACCAGTGCGGCGCCGGCCATCGTCCCGGCCTCCGACGAGTCGCCGATCACCGAGCCGTAGACCGCACCGAGCAGCCCGCCGCCGACGAGCAGCAGCACCGCCGACCCGACGACGGGGATGAGCAGCCGCTGCAGCGCCCACCGGGTCCGGGAGAGCGAGCCGGCCAGCTGGGGCTCGATCAGCCCGCTCGCCTCCTCGGTGCGCAGGGACACGGCCTGCTGGGTGGCGAAGATCGCGGTGACCAGCGCGATCATCCCGGCGAGCAGGGCGAGCAGCGCCTGGACGCCCACGCCCCGCAGGAGGTCGTTCACCCCGCCGGCGGCGTCGTCCAGCAGCTCGGTCATCGCGTCGATCACCGAGCCGTAGAGCAGCCCCGCGAGCACCACCGCGATGGTCCACCCGATGATCGGACCGCGCTGGAGCCGCAGGCCGAGCCCGAGCGGCGACGCGAGGCGCGGGGGTGCATCGGCCGGGCCGGGGCGCTCGGCACGCAGGCCCGCGCCGTGGTCGCGCGTCGACTCGATCCTGGTCGCGACGGCGAGCAGCGCGACGGTGGCCAGCAGGAGCAGCCCGAACGGCCACCACCGGTTGCCGGCGTACGGCTCCATGTTCTGGCCCCACCCGATGGGTGAGGCCCACGTGAGCGCACCGTTGCCGAGGTCGCCGACCATCCGCAGGACGTAGAAGCCGATGATCACCGCGGACGCGAGGGCGTTGGCACCGCGGGAGGTCGACGCCACCTGGCCCGCGACCGCGCCCACGCCGAGCCCGAACAGGCCGACGCCGGTCACGGAGGCGCCGATGACGAACGACCCCGCGATCCCGGTTCCGTCGGGGTCGAGTCCGTTCGACGCGGAGACGAGGGCGATGCCGAGCCCGACCGCGACGCAGAGCAGGCCGATGACCAGCCACGACGCGGTGGAGTAGGCGTGCACGCCCAGCATCCGCGAGCGCAGCAGCTCGGTGCGTCCCACCTCTTCGTCGGCCCGGCCGTTCCTGGTCACCAGGAACGCGGCGCCGATCGCGAGCCCGAGGGCGATCGTCATCCAGCTCTTGGTCCACACCGCGCCGCCGAGGGTGTCCGCCGCGGCGGAGAGGCCCGTCAGGGCCTTGATGCCGGGCGTGTTGGAGAGGGCCGCGAAGTCGTCGAGCGACTGCTGGGTCGGGAACATCTCCGTGTAGTACGACGCCACGTAGGCGAACATGCCGACGAGCACGACGAACCACACCGCGAGCCGCACGCGGTTGCGGCGCACCACGAACCGCGCCATCGGACCGACGCCGGCGAGCGTCGCCGAGCTCGGACGGGGTGCGGTGGACGTGACCTCCGGCACCCGGACGGTGGCGGTCATCGCTCGCTCCCGGTGGCCAGCGCCGCGAGCTCGTCGCCGTAGTGGCGCAGGAACAGGGCCTCCAGCGACGGCGGGTTGGCCTCGAGCGAACGCGGGCTCAGGGCCGCCACCGCGGAGAGCACGGTCGGCAGCTCGGCGTCGTCGACCGCGAACGTCACGCGGCCGTCGACGACCAGGAGGTCGTGCACCCCCGGCAATGTCGCGAGGCCGTCGGCCCCGCGCTCGAGCACCGTGCTCACCTGGGTGCGCGTCAGGTGGCGGAGCTCGGCGATGGTGCCGGACTCGACCGTGACGCCCTCGCGGATGATCGTCACCCGGTCGGCGAGCTTCTCGACCTCGGAGAAGATGTGGCTGGACAGCAGGACGGAGCGTCCGGCGGCCTTCACCTCGCGGATCGACTCGGTGAACGCCGCCTCCATGAGCGGGTCGAGGCCGCTGGTCGGCTCGTCGAGGAGCAGCAGCTCTGCGTCGGAGGCCAGCGCCGCGACGAGCGCGACCTTCTGCCGGTTGCCCTTGGAGTACGTGCGGGCCTTCTTGGTCGGGTCGAGCTCGAACCGTTCGAGCATCGCCTTCTTGCGCTTCGGGTCCAGCGGGCCGGACAGCCGGCACAGGATGTCGATCGCCTCGCCGCCGGTGAGGTTCGGCCAGAGCGTGACGTCTCCCGGGACGTAGGCGACCCGCCGGTGCAGGGCGACCGCGTCGGCCCACGGGTCCCCACCGAGCAGGCTGGCTCGCCCGCCGTCCGCCTTCAGCAGGCCGAGCAGGATGCGGATCGTCGTGGTCTTCCCCGAGCCGTTGGGGCCGAGGAAGCCGGTCACCTGGCCGGTCGGGACCGCCAGGTCGAGGCCGCGCAGGGCGCGGACGGTTCCGAAGCTCTTCTCGAGACCCTCGACCTGGAGGGCCATCGCGGTGGTGGACATGCCTGGTTCCTTCGATTCCTTGCGTGGATGGGGGTGCAGTGCGTCACGCGCTGCGCTCGTCAGGGTCGGGCTCGGACTCCGACCGCGGCGGGTCCCCGATGTAGAGGAGGTAGTCGTCGAGCATCCGTCGGGTGGTGAGGAGGCCCTCGGAGAACAGCTCGAGCGTCGGGAGGATCTGGTCGCGCTGACCGTCCCGGGCCGACATCACGAACTCGTCCGGGGTGGCGCCGGGGGTCGTGAGGAACTGGATGAGCAGCGCGCCCATCGTCTGGTAGGTCAGGTAGCGCAGACGCGCCTCCTCGTCACGCGACGGGCGCACCAGGCCCGTCTCGACGCCCGCCCGCATGACCTCCCGGGCGCTGTCGATGAGGTGCTCGAGGAACTCCTGGGCGGGCTTGCCCCCGGCGTGGATGGCGCGGAGCAGGTAGACGACGAGCGGCGCGGCGGCGCTCGGCCCGGTGAGGTTCGCGAGCAGGTAGGCGCTGGGGTCGGCGAGGCTGTCGGTCTTCAGCGCCTGGTAGTGGCGCAGCACCTCGGCGTCGCACTCCGCACGCAGCGCGGCCTTGGAGCCGAAGTGGTGCGTGAYCAGCCCGGGGGAGACGCCGGCCCGCTGAGCGATGGTGCGGAACGAGGCGTCGAAGCCCTCCTCGGCGAAGCACGAGATCGCCGCGTCGCGGATCCTGGCCCGCGCGGTGAGATCGGACGCCGGAGTGCTGCCCGGCGCGGCTATACGCACAACCAGAACGCTATACGCGTGACCAGTCGGGATCAAGGGGCCAGGTCGTCGCCCTCGGGGACGGCCTTCGGCTGGCGCGCTGAGCCTGCCCGGTCGCCTGACTACGCTCCGTCTGCACGATGGGCCTGCGCTCGGGTGCCAAGCGCGGAGCCGACCTGGTCCGCGAGCAGGACGACGACGCGGCGCTGCTCGACGGTCGGCCGCACCACCCGGGTCGACGCGGTGAGCGCGAACCGGCCCTGCAGGACGCCGCCGTGGCTGACGTCCAGCGCGATCACGTCGTCGGTCGGCAAGCCGTGCCGGTCGACGTCGAACTCGGCACCGCGCTGCGTGACCGAGCCGTCGTGGTTCAGCCGGGTCGTCGAGCGCCCCAGCGCCCCCCGGGCCTCGAAGCGGCAGTCGTCGATGTCGAGGATGGCCACGATCTGCTCCCGGACGCGGTTGATCAGAGCCTCCGGCGAGGCCTCGGACTGGGCGACGATGTCCGCGGTGCCGAAGACACCGTCGAGATAGCCCGCGCGCCTGCTCGCCCGGGCCTCCTGACGGCGGCCCCACAACGCGATCTCGCTGACGGCCACACCGACGATCAGCAGCAGAACCGTGGCCTGGATGTCGTCGCCGTTGGTGACCTTGAAGCTGCCGTAGGGCTCGGTGAGGAAGAAGTCGAACCACACGCCCGCCGACAGCGCGGCCACGATGCCGGCCGAACGCATCCCCGTGGCCGCGGCGGTGACGACCAGCAGCACCAGCACCAGTGCCGCCGTGGTGGAGGTCACCTGGTCCCGGAGTGCGTGCAGGGTCGCCGCGACGATCAGGGGTGCGGTGACCGCGTAGACGAGCACCACCTGTCGATGAGACCGGACGAACGACGGACTGTCCACCATCACTCCTGCTCCTGTGCGTGTCCCAGGAACGGCTGGGGAGGTCGAGGTCGACCGACGGTCCGTTCCAGGTGTCTCTCGAGCATGGCGGCGATGAAGCGATGTGCGCCGACAACGTTGCGCTAAGAGTTGCGGCGGTGCCGTCAAGATCCCGTCAAGGCCCCCGGCGACGCCCCGATCGGAGGGGTAGACCAGCGGATGCGGCCCGTGGTGCGGGTCGCCGGGTGGCAGCCACGGGCTTCCGCCCGTCCGCCGTCGAAGGTGCTGTGAGACCCATGGCCGATGTGGCCTTCCTCGCGTTGACCGTGGCGTTCTTCGCCGCAGTCGCGCTCCTCGCCCGCCGGGCAGACCGCTCATGAGCGGGTTCGACATCGCCGGCCTCGTGATCGCCGGCGCACTCCTGGTGTACCTGGTCGCCCAGCTGCTGCGCTCGGACAAGGTCCGATGAGCGCGACGTGGACCGCCGTCGGTCAGATCGGGATCGTCGTCCTGGTCCTGGCCGCCGCGCACAGGCCGCTCGGTGACTACATGTTCCGGGTGATGACCTCGACGAGACATCTCGCCGTCGAACGCGTGGGCTACCGGATCATGCGCGTGGACCCCGACGCGGAGCAGAAGTGGAGCACCTACCTGCTCTCCCTTCTCGGGTTCTCCCTCGCGTCCGTCCTGCTCCTGTTCGGGCTGGGGCGCCTGCAGGACCGCCTTCCGCTCGACATCGGCATGTCGCCGCTGGACCCGGCCGGCGCCTGGAACACGGCCGTCTCCTTCGTCACCAACACGAACTGGCAGTGGTACTCCGGTGAGGCCGCCATCGGGCACCTCATGCAGATGGCCGGGCTCGCCGTGCAGAACTTCCTGTCCGCGGCCGTCGGTGTGGCTGTCGTCGCGGCGCTGGCACGCGGGTTCGCACGGTCGGGCACCGACGGCCGGGTCGGCAACTTCTGGTCCGACCTCGTGCGAGTGACCGTCCGCGTCCTGCTGCCGCTCGCGTTCGTGGCGGCGATCGTCCTGGTGTCTGCAGGCGCCATCCAGAACCTGAGCGCGCACGTCGAGATCACGACTCTGGCCGGTGGAACGCAGTCGGTGCTCGGAGGACCGGTCGCCTCCCAGGAGGCCATCAAGGAGCTCGGGACCAACGGCGGCGGGTTCTTCAACGCCAACTCCGCCCACCCGTTCGAGAACCCGACCCCGTGGACCAACGCCCTCGAGGTCGTCCTCCTGCTGCTCATCCCGTTCAGCCTGCCCCGCACGTTCGGCCGGATCGTCGGCGACCGTCGACAGGGGTGGGCGATCCTGGCGGCGATGTCGACCTTGTGGGTTGCGGCCGTCGGCCTGCTCACGTGGGCCGAGATGGCCGGTCCCGGGCTGGTGCCTGCGGCGGCCGGGGGAGCGATGGAAGGCAAGGAGGTCCGCTTCGGCGAGGCCGCGTCCGCGCTCTTCGCCGCCTCGACGACCATGACCTCGACCGGTGCCGTGAACTCGATGCACGACTCGCTGACTGCCCAGGGAGGCGGTGTCGCCCTCGTGGGGATGCTGCTCGGTGAGGTCTCGCCGGGGGGCGTCGGCAGCGGCCTGTACGGGATGGTCGTGCTGATCATCGTCGCGGTGTTCCTCGCCGGCCTGATGGTCGGGCGGACTCCCGAGTACCTGGGCAAGAAGATCGGCCGCCAGGAGATCACCCTCGTCGCGCTGTACGTGCTGACGATGCCCGCGGTCGTCCTGATCGGCTCCGCCATCGCCATCACGACGCCGGCCGGGCTGGCCGGGCAGCTGCAGGGAGGTCCGCACGGGCTATCGGAGATCGTCTACGCCTTCGCTTCCGCCGGGAACAACAACGGCTCCGCGTTCGCGGGGCTGACCGTCGGCACGCCGTTCTACAACACGCTGCTGGGGCTGGCGATGCTGATCGGACGGTTCGTGCCGATCGCGCTCGTGCTGGCCCTGGCGGGCCGGTTCGCGAGCCAGCGGAGGGTGCCCGAGGGCGCCGGCACCCTGCCGACCCACACGCCGCTGTTCGTCGGCCTCCTGGTCACCGTGACCCTTGTGGTGGTCGGCCTCACCTTCGTTCCCGTCCTGTCCCTCGGTCCCGTCGTGGAGTCCCTGTCATGAGCACAACCACTCTCCAGGCGTCGCAGGTGAAGCCTCACAAGGTCGCTGCTGCACCGTCGACGCTCTCTCCTCGGCAGCTCCTCGCTGCGGTGCCCGGTGCCCTGCGAGGGCTCGACCCCCGCCGGCTGTGGGAGTCCCCGGTCATGTTCGTCGTCGAGGTCGGCGCTGCGTTCACCACCGTTCTCGCGGTCGCCGAGCCCAGCGCGTTCGCGTGGTCCATCGCCGTGTGGCTGTGGCTCACGGTCGTGTTCGCGACGCTCGCCGAGTCCGTGGCGGAAGGGCGCGGCAAGGCGCAGGCCGCGAGCCTGCGGGCCACGCAGCGGGAGACGACGGCCCGCAAGCTCGTGGGACACGACACCACCGAGGTGCCGTCGTCGTCGCTGCGGGTGGGTGACGTCGTGGTCGTCGTCGCAGGGGAGACCATCCCCGGTGACGGGGACGTGATCGAGGGCGTCGCCAGCGTCGACGAGTCCGCGATCACCGGGGAGTCCGCGCCGGTCATCCGCGAGTCGGGAGGTGACCGGTCCGCCGTGACCGGTGGCACGGTGGTCCTCTCGGACCGGATCGTCGTGCGCATCACGGCACCCGCGGGTCACACCTTCGTCGACCGGATGATCGCGCTGGTCGAGGGCTCAGAGCGGCAGAAGACGCCCAACGAGGTGGCCCTGAACGYCCTGCTCACCACCCTGACGATCATCTTCCTGCTCGCGGTGGTCACCCTGCAGCCGTTCGCCGTGTACTCGGGCGCCCGGCAGCCCCTCATCGTGCTGGTCGCACTCCTGGTCTGTCTGATCCCGACGACCATCGGCGCGCTGCTGTCGGCGATCGGCATCGCGGGCATGGACCGCCTGGTGCGCCGCAACGTGCTGGCGATGTCGGGACGGGCGGTCGAGGCTGCGGGTGACGTGGACGTGCTGCTGCTCGACAAGACCGGCACGATCACGCTCGGCAACCGCCAGGCGGCGGACCTGCTGCCGGCGCCGGGAGTCGACCCGGCGGCGCTCGCGGACGCCGCCCAGCTCTCGTCGATGGCCGACGAGACCCCCGAGGGCCGCTCGGTCCTGGTCCTGGTCAAGGAGCGGTTCGGGCTCCGAGAGCGGCCGGAGGGCGACCTCCTCGGCGCCGAGCTGGTTCCGTTCCAGGCGCGGACCCGGATGAGCGGCGTGGACCTCCCCGCGACCGGTGCCCGGCCCTCTCGGCAGGTCCGCAAGGGTGCCGCCGCGGCGGTGACGCACTGGGTCCGGTCGACGGGTGGCCACGCGGGCGCCGAGGTTGCTGCGACGGTCGACGCGATCTCCGCGTCGGGCGGCACACCCCTCGTCGTCGCAGAACAGCTCGGCACCGGGTCGGCGCGCGTCCTCGGCGTCATCCACCTCAAGGACGTCGTCAAGGAGGGCATGCGCGAGCGGTTCGACGCCCTGCGCGCCATGGGCATCCGCACCGTGATGGTCACGGGCGACAACCCGCTCACCGCGAAGGCCATCGGCGACGAGGCGGGCGTGGACGACGTGCTCGCCGAGGCCACGCCGGAGGACAAGCTCGCATTGATCCGGCGCGAGCAGGAGGGCGGTCGGCTCGTCGCGATGGCTGGTGACGGCACCAACGACGCACCTGCGCTAGCCCAGGCCGACGTCGGCGTCGCGATGAACACAGGGACGACCGCCGCGAAGGAGGCCGGCAACATGGTCGACCTCGACTCGAACCCCACCAAGCTGCTGGAGATCGTCGAGATCGGCAAGCAGCTCCTCATCACCCGCGGCGCCCTGACGACGTTCTCGGTGGCGAACGACGTCGCCAAGTACTTCGCGATCCTGCCCGCGATGTTCGTCGTCACGTTCCCGCAGCTCGGCGTGCTGAACGTCATGCACCTGAGCAGCCCGCAGTCGGCCATCCTCTCGGCCGTCGTCTTCAACGCGCTGATCATCGTGGCGCTGCTCCCGCTGGCGCTGCGCGGGGTGCGCTACACCCCGTCGTCGGCCACGGCGCTGCTGCGTCGCAACCTCCTGGTCTACGGGCTCGGCGGCGTCATCGCCCCGTTCGTCGGGATCAAGCTCATCGACCTGCTCGTCACTGCCCTGGGGATGTCCTGATGACCACCGCCACCCGCCCGCACTACTCGACCGGCTCCGACACCATCTCCTTCGCCCGTCAGACCTGGGCCGGGCTGCGGGTGCTGCTCGTGCTCACCGTCGTGCTCGGCTTCGCCTACCCCCTCGCGGTCACCGGCATCTCCCAGCTGCTGTTCCGCTGGCAGGCGAACGGATCGCTCGTGTCATCGACGGGGGAGCGCGTCACGTCGCCCGACGACGCGGTGGGCTCCCTGCTGATCGGGCAGGCCTTCGACGGCCCGGAGTGGTTCCACCCGCGGCCGTCGGCCGCCGGCGACGGCTACGACACCCTGGCGTCGGCCGGGTCGAACCTCGGCCCGCTCAACCCGGACCTCCTCGCGGCCGTCGAGGAACGACGGGAAGCCGTGGCAGCCGAGGAGTCCGTCGACCCGGTCGACGTGCCGGTCGACGCGCTCACGGCGTCCGCATCCGGGCTCGACCCGGACATCTCTGCGGAGTACGCGCAGCTCCAGGTCGCCCGCGTCGCACGTGAGCGAGGGCTGTCCCAGGACGACGTCCGGGCGGTGGTCGACGCCGCGACCGTCGGCCGTGACCTCGGTGTGCTCGGCGAGACCCGGGTGAACGTGCTCCGCCTGAACCTCGCACTGCAGACAATGGGCTCATGACTCGACCTGCCGACGGCGGCTCCGCTCCCCGACGGGGGCGGCTGACCGTCTACCTGGGTGCCGCCCCTGGCGTCGGCAAGACGTACGCGATGCTGGACGAGGCCCACCGCCGGCTGTCCCGTGGCACGGACGTGGTGGTCGGCCTCGTCGAGGACCACGGGCGGCTCGCGACGGCGGCGCTGCTCGACGGGCTCGAGGTCCTGCCGCGCCGGGTCCTGACCTACCGCGAGAGCGAGTTCACCGAGCTGGACGTCGACGCGGTCCTTGCGCGGGCGCCGCAGGTGGCGATGATCGACGAGCTCGCGCACACCAACGTTCCCGGCAGCGCGCACCCCAAGCGGTGGCAGGACGTGCACGACATCCTCGCGGCCGGCATCGACGTGGTCACGACGGTCAACGTGCAACACCTGGAGTCACTGAACGACGACGTCGAGGCCATCACCGGAGTGAGACAGCGGGAGACGGTGCCGGACCACGTCGTGCGCGATGCGGACCAGATCCAGCTGGTGGACCTCGCGCCGGAGGCCCTGCGCCGCCGGCTCGCGCACGGGAACGTCTACCGGGCCGAGCAGATCGATGCCTCGCTCACGCAGTACTTCCGCGTCGGCAACCTCACCGCGCTGCGCGAGCTGGCCTTGCTGTGGCTGGCGGACCGGGTCGACGACGCGCTGACCACCTACCGACGGGACCACCGGATCGAGTCGCCGTGGCCCGCCCGCGAGCGCGTCGTCGTGGCAGTCACCGGCGGACCGGAGGGGGACACCCTCCTGCGGCGCGGGGCGCGGATCGCTCAGCGCGCGGCCGGCTCGGAGCTCCTCGCCGTGCACGTGCTGGCCACCGACGGGCTGCCGAGCGCCCCGCCCGCCAGGATCGCCGAGCAGCGCAGGCTCGTCGAGTCCCTCGGCGGCACGTTCCACACGGTCGTCGGGGAGGACGTCCCGAGCGCCGTCGTCGACTTCGCGCGCGGGGTGAACGCCACGATGATCGTGGTGGGCGTGTCCCGGCGCAGCCGGTGGCGGGAGGCGGTCCGGGAGAGCAACGGCACCGAGGTCGCGCGCCTCGCCGGGATGATCGACGTGCACCTGGTGACCCACGAGCGTGCCCGCGCCGGAGGCCGACGGACGGGCCGCGGCTCCGMGCTGTCCGGCCCGCGCCGGACCGCCGGCTGGCTGGTCGCCCTGCTCGGTCCCGTCCTGCTCACGCTGCTGCTCTCGGCCATGGGCGACCTCGTGAGCCTTCCCACCGACCTCATGCTCTTCCTCGCGCTCACCGTGCTGGTCGCCCTCGTCGGCGGGCTCTGGCCGGCCATCGTCAGCGCGATCGTCGGCTTCCTGCTGCTCAACTGGTTCTTCACGCTCCCCACCGGGAGGCTCACCATCGCCGAACCCGAGAACGCGCTCGCCCTGGGGGTGTTCGTGCTGGTCGCCGCCGGTGTCGCTTCCGTGGTGGACCTCGCGGCCCGGCGGACGACCGAGGCGTTCCGGGCCCGCGCCGAGGCGTCCGCCCTGGCTGCCATCTCCCGGTCGGTCCTGTCGGGGGAGGACACCGCCGCCGCGCTGGTCGCCCGGCTGCGGGAGACGTTCACGCTCGAGGCGGTCTCGCTGCTCGCGAGGAGCGGCGCCGGGTGGGAGGTCCTGGCGACGGACGGCGTCGACCCCGCGCGCGACCCCGAGGCGGCTCAGGTGGTGCTCGTCGTCGACGACGAGCGGGTGCTCGCCCTGACGGGTCGCGTGCTGCCGGCGAGCGACCGACGGGTGCTGGAGGCGTTCGCCTCGCAGGTCGGGATCGTGCTGGAGCAGGAGCGCCTCCGGGCGCAGGCGGAGCAGGCACGGATCCTCGGCCAGGCCGACGCGACCCGCACGGCGCTGCTGGCCGCCGTCTCGCACGACCTCCGCACCCCGCTGGCGACCATCAGGGCGTCGGTCGACGGTCTGACGTCGACGGACCTCGACCTCGACGACGCCGACCGGGCGGCCCTGGTCGGGACCCTCGAGGAGTCCACCGCGCGCCTGGAGCGCCTCATCGACAACCTGCTCGACCTGTCCCGGTTGCAGACCGGTAGCGTCCGACCCGTGCTGCGGGCGACGAGTCTCGACGAGATCGTGCCCTTCGCGATCGAGGGCTACCCACCCGGCACGGTCGTGCTCGACGTACCGGACGACCTGCCGCTCGTGCACACCGACCCCGGGCTCCTGGAGCGCGTCGTCGCCAACCTCGTCTCCAACGCGGTGCGGCACGCGAAGAC
>NZ_JBFUHU010000028.1:0-33129 GCF_056402235.1 Cellulomonas sp. P4_B5_2 | reverse complement strand
TTCCCGCACTCCACGCCGGCCCCGTCGCCCGCCCCGCCGCCACCCCCGGCACCGGAGCCCACCGCGGTCTTCCCGGCCGCGTTGCCGCCCGCCCAGGTCCCGCCCGCGGCCGCACCCGCCCCCGTGCGCCCGGCGCGCCCGGCGGATCCGTCGGTGGACGCCGGGCGGTTCTGGGCCGGGGTCGTCGCCACGGCCCTCGTCGCGGCGCTCGTCGGCCTGGTCGGCGTCGTCATCGTCGACCAGATCCTCTCGATCGAGCTCGCCGTGAAGGACCTCTTCGGCACGAACTCGACCGGAGCCGCCTACGTGGTCGGTGCCGCCGTCCTCGCGGTCCTCGCCGGCGGGCTGCTCCACCTCCTCGTGCTCACCACCCCGAAGCCCAAGGCGTTCTTCGGCTGGATCATGTTCCTCGGCACGCTCACCGCCGCGCTCCTGCCGCTCACCTGGACCGACGAGCTCGAGTCGTCGATCTCCGCGGGCATCGTGAACGCGCTCATCGGCATCGCGATCTGGTCGCTGCTGCTCGGCGTGCTGAGTCGCACGCTGCGCGCGGGGGCCCCGATCGACTGAGGCGGCTCAGTCGATCAGCTGCGCCTGGAGCGCCTTCGCCAGGGGCCACGCCGCCTCGGCGGTCGTGCCGGCGACGGTCACCGTGAGCCCCTCGGCCGGGTCGTGGGTGCTCAGGAACGACGCTCCGGCGTCGTACCCCTCGAGCTGGACGACGTCGCGTGTCGGGTGCACCCAGAACCCGAGCCCGTACCGCCGGGCGTCGTACGGCGCCGTGCTGCGCGGATACACCATCTGGGCGACGGTCTCCGGGCGGACGATCTCGCCGGCGAACAGCGCGGTCCAGAACCGGTGCACGTCCGCGCCGGTGGTGTAGATGCCGCCGTCGCCGGTCCCGAGCACGGGCAGGTGGAACACGTTGGTCCGCCACTCGCCGTCCATCTCGACGTACCCGAGGGCCGCGCGGCCGGGCAGCGCGTCCGACCGCAGGAAGTCGGTGTCCACGAGGCCGGCGGGCGCGCAGACCCGCTGGCGTACGAGGTCGTGGAACGGGACGCCGGACTCACGCTCCGCAAGCAGGGCGAGCACCACGTAGCCGCCGTTGCAATAGAAGAACTTCTGCCCCGCGGGGAACGCGGTCGGGAACCCGTCCAGGACCGCCAGGAACTGCTCCGTCGCGGCCAGGTGCTGCACGGGGACCGTCATCGCGTACGCGCTGATCGGGACGTCGTCGTCCTCGTCGAGGTAGTCGCCGATGCCCGAGGTGTGCGCGAGCAGGTGCTCGACGGTCACGTCGTCGGCGATGAGCGGGAGGTCGGTGCCCAGCAGCGAGCGCGCGGTCGTGCCGAGCGCGAGCGTGCCGTCCTCGACCAGGCTCATCACGGCCAGCGCGGTCATCCCCTTCGACCCGCTCGCGATCGCCACCTGCGAGTCGGGCGTCACGGGGATGCCGTGCCGCCGGTCCGCCAGACCGTACGCGGCCGAGAGCTCCGTGGTCCCGGCGCGGTCCACACGCACCACGCCCGCGAAGTCGCTCTCGGCCGCGATGCGGTCGACGTCCGCCACCAGGGTCATCAGACGAGGCGGTGCAGCCAGCCGTGCCGGTCCGTGGCGCGGCCGTACTGGATGTCGGTGAGCTCCGCGCGGATCCGCGTGGTGACCGGCCCGGCCCCGCCGTCGCCGACCGTGAGGTCGAAGTCGTCGCTGGCCATGCGGCCGATCGGCGTCATCACGGCGGCCGTCCCGCACGCGAAGACCTCGCGCACCGAGCCGTCGGCCAGGCCCTCGCGCAGCTCCGTGAGCGGGATCTGACGCTCGGAGACCTCGTGCCCCGCGTCCGTGAGCAGGCGCAGGATCGACGAGCGCGTGACGCCCTCGAGGATCGAGCCGGTGATCGGCGGGGTGGCCACGCTGCCGTCGGCGTAGACGACGAAGACGTTCATGCCGCCGAGCTCCTCGAGCTGCGTGTTCGTCGACGCGTCGAGGAAGCACACCTGCTCGAAGCCCTTGGCGTACGCCTCCTGCTGCGGGAGCAGGCTCGCGGCGTAGTTGCCGCCGCACTTGGCGTCGCCCGTGCCCCCCGCCCCGGCGCGGTGGTAACGCTGGTCGACCCAGATGGCCACCGGTCGCACCCCGCCCGCGAAGTACGGACCGACCGGCGACGCGATGACCAGGAACTCGGCCTCGAGCGACGGGCGCACGCCGAGGAAGCTCTCCGAGGCGTACATGAACGGGCGCAGGTACAGGCTGGTCTCCTCGCCGGACGGCACCCAGGCCAGGTCCGTCGCGACGAGCGCCTCGATCGCACCGAGGAAGTCGGCCTCGGACAGCTCGGGCAGCGCCAGGCGCCGGGCCGACCGCGCGAACCGGGCGGCGTTGGCCCGCGGCCGGAACGTCCACACGGACCCGTCGGCGTGCCGGTACGCCTTCATGCCCTCGAAGATCTCCTGCGCGTAGTGCAGCACCGCGGTCGCCGGGTCCAACAGCAGCGGTCCGTACTTCTCGACCCGCCGGCCGGTCCAGCCGCTCTCCTGCGAGTACGAGATCCGGGCCATGTGCTCGGTGAACACGGTGCCGAACTTCGGCGACGCGAGCAGGGCCTCGCGGTCGGCGTCGGCGACGGGGGTGTCGGTCCGCGTGATCTCGAAGAGGTCGGCAGACGTGGGGTGGGACGTGGGGTCGGTCAGGGTGCTCATGTGCGGGGCCTTTCACCAGAGTCGGGTTCGACGGTACCGGTGAGGACGGCCGGGTGGTATCCGGGCGGGGCTCAGGAGCCCCGAGGAGTGGGATCAGCCGGCGATGCGCGCGGCGAGGTCCTTGCCCACCTCGGCCGTCGACCGTACTCGGTCGGTCGCGCGATCGGCGATGTCGTCGCCGACCGCCTTCTCGACACGCGTCGCGGCCTCCGGGAGACCGAGGTGCTCGAGGAGCAGCGCGACCGACAGCACGGTGGCCGTCGGGTCTGCCTTGCCCTGGCCCGCGATGTCCGGGGCCGAGCCGTGCACGGGCTCGAACATGCTCGGAGCCGTGCGGTCGGGGTTGATGTTGGCCGACGCCGCCAGCCCGATGCCGCCGGTGATGGCCGCCGCCAGGTCCGTGAGGATGTCGCCGAACAGGTTGTCGGTGACGATGACGTCGAACCGCGCCGGGTTGGTGACCAGGAAGATGGTCGCCGCGTCCACGTGCAGGTAGTCGACCGTCACGTCGGGGAACTCGGCGTTGACGGCCTCGACCGTGCGGCGCCACAGGTGGCCGGCGTGCACGAGCACGTTGTGCTTGTGCACGAGGGTGAGCTTCTTGCGCGGACGGGCCGCGGCACGGGCGAACGCGTCACGGACCACGCGCTCGACGCCGAACGCGGTGTTGACGCTCACCTCGTTGGCCACCTCGTGCGGGGTGCCCACGCGGATGGCACCGCCGTTGCCCACGTACGGTCCCTCGGTGCCCTCGCGGACCACGACGAAGTCGATCTCGCCCGGGTGTGCCAGCGGTGAGGCCACGCCCGGGTACAGCCGGCTGGGGCGCAGGTTGACGTAGTGGTCCAGAGCGAAGCGCAGCTTGAGCAGCAGACCGCGCTCGAGCACGCCCGACGGCACGCTCGGGTCACCGATGGCGCCCAGCAGGATCGCGTCGTGCCCGCGGATGGCCTCGAGGTCCGCGTCCGTGAGGGTCTCGCCGGTCGCGTGGTAGCGGCGGGCGCCCAGGTCGAAGTCCGTGGTCGAGACCGTGATCCCGCTCCCGTGCAGCGCCGTGTCCAGCGCCAGCAGACCCTGCTCGACGACCTCCGTGCCGATGCCGTCACCAGCGACGACGGCGAGGCGGATGTCCCGGGCAGCAGCGGTGTCGACCATGGATCGAGCGTAGACCCCGTCCCACCGCTCGGGACGGGTGTCTCACCTGACGGAACGTGACGCTCAGTCGACCGCGGGCGTCGGACCGCTCGTCGGGTAGATCAGCTCGAACCGCTCGAGCATGACGTCCAACGACGGCGAGAATGCCTCGCCCAGCACCCGCCGCCACGACTCCTCGTGGTGCACCCGCCACTGTTCCAGCGATCCGTCGTCCTCAGCCTCCGCCGCGGCATGCTCGGCACCGACCTGGTCGAACGGGACGACCTCGACCTCCGTCGTGCGCAGCAGCGCGCGCGGCGTGCCCTCGCCGTCGACGACGATCGACAGGTCACCGACGCGCGGGAGCTCCAGACCGACCTGCTCCAGCTCCGCGACCGCGAGCGCGGTGGCCGTCTTGCGTCCGTCGAGGACGCGGGCCAGCAGGTCGTCGGCCTCGGCGTCGTCGCCGTACGACCACGACGGCGGCGGGACCACGTCCTCGGGCGTGCCGCCGACGATGGCGTCCAGCTTGCCGAACCCGACGTGTCCCCGGGCTGCCTGCCAGAACGCCGCGATCCGCTCGTCCTCGACGGCGCCCTCGACACCCTCGGGCGGCTCCACCTGCTGGTCGGTCATCGTCGTCCCCTCCGTCGTCGTCCGCCCATCCTTGCGTACCCGCAGGTGACCGGCACGACCACGCAGCACGGCACCCGGTCGCAGGGACCGGGTGCCGTTCGGTGGTGCAGCGGGATCAGCGCGCGGCGCTGCCCTCGACGTAGTCGGACTCCGCCGGCTTGACCCAGGCGAAGAGCTTGCGCAGCTCGCGGCCGACGGGCTCGATCGGGTGGTTCTGGCCCTTCTCGCGCAGCTCCTTGAACTCCGGCGCCCCGGCGTCCTGGTCGTTGATGAACCGCTCGGCGAAGGCACCGTTCTGGATGTCGGCCAGCACGGCCTTCATGTTCTCCTTCACGTCCGGCGTGATGACGCGCGGACCGGAGACGTAGTCGCCGTACTCGGCCGTGTCGGAGACGGACCAGCGCTGCTTGGTGATGCCGCCCTCGAAGATGAGGTCGACGATCAGCTTGAGCTCGTGCAGGACCTCGAAGTACGCGACCTCGGGCTGGTAGCCGGCCTCGGTCAGGGTCTCGAAGCCGTACTGGATGAGCTGCGAGACGCCACCGCACAGCACGGCCTGCTCACCGAACAGGTCGGTCTCGGTCTCCTCAGTGAAGCTCGTCTTGATGCCGGCGGCGCGCAGGCCACCGATCGCCTTGGCGTAGGAGAGCGCGAGGTCCCAGGCGGAGCCGGACGCGTCCTGCTCGACCGCGACGATGACCGGCACGCCGCGCCCGTCGACGTACTCGCGACGGACCAGGTGACCGGGGCCCTTGGGGGCGACCATGAGCACGTCGTGCTGCGCGGCCGGCTTGATGTAGCCGAAGCGGATGTTGAAGCCGTGACCGAAGACGAGGGCGGCGCCGTCCTTGAGGTTGGGCTCGATCTCGTCGCGGTACACGATGCGCTGCACCTGGTCGGGCGCCAGGATGACGACGACGTCGGCCTCGCGGACCGCGTCGGCCACCGAGGCGACCTTCAGGCCCTGGTTCTCGGCCTTCGCGCGGGACGCCGAGCCCTCGCGCAGGCCCACGGTCACGTCGACGCCGGAGTCGCGCAGGTTGAGGCTGTGCGCGTGCCCCTGGCTGCCGTAGCCGATGACGGCGACCTTCTTGGACTGGATGATCGACAGGTCGGCGTCGTCGTCGTAGAACAGCTCGGCCACGATGGGTCTCCTCAGGTTGGTTCAGGGTCGGTTCTGCGGTGGGACGGAAGTCAGGCGCTGCGGTTGACGCGCTCGAGGGCGCGGTCGGTGATCGAGCGCGACCCGCGGCCGATGGCCACGGTGCCGGACTGAACGATCTCCCGGATGCCGAACGGCTCCAGGGCGGCGAGCAGGGCGTCGAGCTTGCCCGGTCCGCCGGTGGCCTCGATGACGACGGTGTCCGGCACGACGTCCACGACGTGCGCCCGGAACAGGTGGACGACCTCGAGGACCCCGGTGCGCTGCGTGGCGTCGGCCTTGACCTTCACCAGCAGCAGCTCGCGCTGGACGGACGCGGAGTCCTCCAGCTCGACGATCTTGATGACGTTGATCAGCTTGTTCAGCTGCTTGGTCACCTGCTCCAGCGGCAGGGCGTCGACGTCCACGACGACCGTGATGCGGGAGATCTCGTCGTGCTCGGTGGGACYGACCGCGAGCGAGTGGATGTTGAACGRCCGCCGCGCGAACAGGCCCGCGACGCGCGTGAGCACGCCGGGCTTGTTCTCCACGAGGACCGACAGGGTGTGACGGGACATGGCTCAGTCCTCCCGGTCCCACGCGGGGCTGATCCCGCGCGCGTACTGGATGTCGTCGTTGCTCACGCCGGCGGCGACCATCGGCCACACCATCGCGTCGCGCGACACGGTGAAGTCGATGACGACCGGCTGGTCGTTGATCTCGAGGGCGCGCTTGATCGTCGCGTCGACGTCACCGACGGTCTCGCAGCGCAGCCCGGCGCAGCCGTAGGCGTCGGCCATCTTCACGAAGTCGGGGATCCGCACCGTGCCGTGCCCGGTGTTGAGGTCGGTGTTGGAGTAGCGGGACTCGTAGAACAGGGTCTGCCACTGCCGCACCATGCCGAGCGACGAGTTGTTGATGATCGCGACCTTGATCGGGATCTCGTTGATGGTGCAGGTGGCCAGCTCCTGGTTGGTCATCTGGAAGCAGCCGTCGCCGTCGATCGCCCACACCGTGCGGGACGGGTCGCCGACCTTGGCGCCCATCGCGGCCGGCACCGCGTAGCCCATGGTGCCCAGGCCCCCGGAGTTCAGCCAGGAGTTGGGCCGCTGGTACTTGATGAACTGCGCGGCCCACATCTGGTGCTGGCCGACGCCCGCGGCGAAGATCGACTCCGGCCCGGACAGCTCACCGATCCGCTGGATGACGTGCTGCGGGGCCAGGTGGCCGTCGGCCGGCTCGTCGAACCCGAGCGGGAACGTCGAGCGCCACTCGTCCAGCTGGCGCCACCAGCCCTCGAGGTCCGGCTTGCCGTGCTGCGTGTGCTCGCGGGCGAGCTCGGGCAGCAGGTCCGCCATGACCTCCTTGAGGTCCCCGACGATCGGCACGTCGACCGTGCGGTTCTTGCCGATCTCGGCCGGGTCGATGTCCGCGTGCACGATCGTCGCGTTGGGCGCGAAGCTGGACAGCAGGCCCGTCACGCGGTCGTCGAACCGGGCGCCCAGGGCGACCACGAGGTCGGCCTTCTGCAGCGCGGCGACGGCGGCGACCGTGCCGTGCATGCCGGGCATGCCGAGGTTCTGCGGGTGCGAGTCGGGCAGCGCACCGCGCGCCATCAGGGTGGTGACGACCGGCGCGCCGGCCGCCTCGGTCAGCGCGCGCAGCTCGGCCGACGCCCGGGCGCGGATCACGCCGCCGCCCACGTAGAACACGGGCCGCCGGGACGTGGCGATGAGCCGGGCGGCCTCCCGGATCTGCTTGGCGTGCGGCTTGGTGACCGGGTGGTAGCCGGGCAGGTTGAGCTCCTGCGGCCACGAGAACGTGGTGCGCGACTGCATGGCCGACTTGGCGATGTCCACGAGCACCGGGCCGGGACGACCGGTCGACGCGATGTGGAAGGCCTCGGCGATCACCCGCGGGATGTCGTCCGGGTCGGTCACCAGGTAGTTGTGCTTGGTCACCGGCAGCGTGATGCCGACGATGTCGGCCTCCTGGAACGCGTCCGTGCCGATGAGCGAGGCGCCCACCTGCCCGGTGATCGCGACCAGCGGCACGGAGTCCATGTGGGCGTCCGCGATGGGGGTCACCAGGTTGGTCGCACCCGGGCCGGACGTCGCCATGCACACGCCCACGCGGCCGGTCGCGGCGGCGTAGCCGGCAGCCGCGTGGCCACCGCCCTGCTCGTGCCGGACCAGGATGTGGCGGACCTTGGTGGAGTCCATCAAAGGGTCGTAGGTGGGGAGGATCGCGCCGCCGGGGATGCCGAAGACGACCTCGACGCCGGCCTCCTCGAGCGAGCGGACGATCGACTGCGCGCCGGTGACCTGCTCGACCGTCGTCGGGACCGGGACGCGGGACGCGGCGGAGGAGCCGGGCGCGGATGTTCGCGGCGGTGCCGGGTGAGGGCCCTGGACCATCGATGTCTCCCTGGGTGGTGCTGCGTGGGTACTGCCTGAGCACGAAAAAGCCCCTCGAGCCGCGTACGGGCTGGACGAGGGGCGAGCGCGCTGACGAGGCCTGTGCGGGAGGCCTCTAGCCGGCGCGCTCAGGAAGTACTACGAGAAGGATCGTCTGCACGCTGTGGACACTACGCCCACGTTTCCGATGTGTCACGTCGCCCCCCGCCGATCTCACATCGTGGTTCACGGGATCATCACGTGGACAGTCCGGGATCCATGTCGAACGCCGGCAGCCCGTCGATGCTGGTCCGGTTCTTGAGCCGTCGGTAGTCGGCCTGGCCCTCCACACCCTTGCGCTCCATGTACGGCGGCAGCAGGTCCCGCTCCCCCTCCAGCGCCATCCGCGGGACGCCGTAACCGCAGGAGTCGGAGACGCGGTCCACCTCGACGACGATCACGGCGCGCGCGCCGCGGGTCTCCGGGAACAGGGCGGCCAGCTCGGCGAAGCCGTCGTCGTAGAGCGTGACGAAGCGGCCGCGGCCGTACAGCCGGACGATGTTGGGCGGGCCCTCGAACGCGCAGAACATCAGCGTGATGCGGCCGTCGTCCCGAAGGTGCGCGATGGTCTCGGCGCCGCTGGCAGTGAGGTCCAGGTACGCCACCGTGTGCTCGTCGAGCACGACGAACGAGCCGGCGATCCCCTTGGGCGAGAGGTTGACGTGCCCGCCGGGGCCGCTCGGGGCCGTCGCGACGAAGAACATCGGCTGCGCCTCGACGAATGCCCGCAGCCGGCCGTCGATGCTCTCGTGCACCTTGCCCACGCCCGCTCCTACCTCTCGACGACCTCCGTGCGAGCGTAGCCAGCGGCCGCCGTCGCGGGGTCGACGATCCGCAGGGCGGGCAGCCCGCGGCGGCGCACCATCAGCTCGGCGACCACGAGGTTCGGCAGCCACGCGAGGAAGGGCACCGCCGCGTAGGCGTTGGCGAACGCCGCCTCGATGCCCGCCTCGCCGTCCACGAACGGGATCTGGATCACCAGCAGCAGGCCCGTCCAGGCCCGGAGCGTGACCGCCGCGAACGTGCACGCGAAGTTCCGGATCATCCAGGCCTGGTGCGCCCGGACGTCGCCGGAGCGGATCGCCCGGTAGCCGCGCCAGCCGGTCCAGAGCCACAGGACGCCGAGCGTGCCGAACCCGAAGAACCCGACGAAGCCCACGCTGGTGAACGGCGCCATCACCAGCGAGGCCACCCCGCCCACACCGACCGCCACCAGGTACGTCCGCCCGGTCCACCGGTGCACGCGCGGGAGACGCCGGCGCAGACCGGCCCAGAACTGCCACGGGCCCAGCAGGAGCGCCAGCCCTCCGCCGACGACGTGGACGTAGAACGCGGCTCGTACGATCGCGGGCTGGTCGACGTAGGCGGGCGCGAGCCCGAACCCCTCGTCCGTGAGCGCCCGCAGCGAGGACGTCAGGTACGGCGTCACGGAGTACGCGACGATTGCGAGCGAGGTCAGGAGCACCGCCGTCCACCCGGCCCGGTGGCGGCGCGTCCGGACCGGCAGCGGGTGGGGCGGGGCYGTCGCGATCGTCATGATCGGGACGCTAACGAGCCCGGAACGCCCCGGTCTGTCCCGCCAGCCCCCGGGTCGGCACGGTGGCAGACCCGACGGTCAGGACCGGTGGACCCGCGCCTCCCACGGTCGCAGGGCCGGGCCGGCCGGGTCCGCGTAGTTGCCCAGCACCAGCTCGCCCAGCTCGCCCAGCTCGAGCCCGGTCTCCTGGACCTCGCCCGAGAAGTTGCCCAGGACCGTGAGCGTGACGTCACCGAGCCGGCGGGTGAACGCGTACACGTGCTCGTGGTCCGGCAGGAGCATCGTGAAGTCGCCGAGCGCGACGACCGGGTCCTGATGCCGCAGGGCGATGAGCGCCCGGTAGTAGTGGAAGACCGAGTCGGGGTCGGCGCGCTCCGCCTCGGCGTTGACCGTCGGGTAGTTCTCGTTGACGGAGATCCACGGGGTGCCCGTCGTGAAGCCCGCGTGCGGGGAGCCGTCCCACTGCATCGGCGTGCGGGCGTTGTCGCGGCCCATCGCGCCGATCCCGGCCAGCAGGTCCTCGTCGGACCCGGTGCCCACCGTCTTCGCCACCGCCACGTGGTTGAGCGTCTCGATGTCCCGGTACTGGTCGAACCGCGTGAAGTGCGCGTTCGTCATCCCGAGCTCCTCGCCCTGGTAGACGTACGGCGTGCCGCGGTGCAGGTGCAGGACGGTCGCGAGCATCGTCGCCGACTCCCGCCGGTACCGACCGTCGTCGCCGAACCGCGACACGATCCGCGGCTGGTCGTGGTTGTCCCAGTAGAGGCTGTTCCAGCCGACGTCGGCCAGCGCGGCCTGCCAGCGCCCGAACGAGGCCTTGAGGTCGCGCAGCCGCAGCGGACGGACGTCGAACTTGCCGCCGGGTCCGTGGTCGAGGCCGACGTGCTCGAACTGGAACACCATGTCGACCTCCCGCCGGGACGGGTCGGTGAAGTCGCGCGCCTGCTCGACCGTGACCCCTGGCATCTCCCCCACGGTCAGCAGCCGCTCGGGACGGCCGGCGAACACGGACTCGTGCATCTCCGCCAGGAACTCGTGGATGCGCGGACCGCACACGTACGACGCCGAGCCGTCGGCGAGCAGGCCGTCGGTGACCACCCCGTCCGGCAGCGCGGTGTCCTTGGAGATGAGGTTGATGACGTCCATCCGGAAGCCGTCGACCCCCCGGTCCAACCACCAGCGCATCATCGAGTACACCGCCTCGCGGACCTGCGGGTTCTCCCAGTTGAGGTCCGGCTGCTTGCGGCTGAACAGGTGCAGGAAGTACTCGCCGGAGCGCTCGTCGAGCTCCCAGACGGGCCCCTGGAAGAACGACCGCCAGTTGGTCGGCTCGGCCCCGGGGGCGCCCGCCGCCATGCCCGCGCGGGGTGGGCGCCACCAGTACCAGTCGCGCTTCGGGCTCGTCGGGTCGCGGGACTCGACGAACCACGGGTGCTCGTCGGACGTGTGGTTGACCACGAGGTCCATCACCAGCTTCATGCCCCGGTCGTGCAGGGCCACCAGCAGCTCGTCGAGGTCCTCGAGCGTGCCGAACACCGGGTCGACCGCCTGGTAGTCGCTGATGTCGTAGCCGTTGTCGTCCTGCGGAGAGGCGTAGATGGGCGACAGCCAGACGACGTCCACCCCCAGCTCCGCCAGGTGGTCGAGGCGCCCGAGGATGCCCCGCAGGTCACCGATCCCGTCGCCGTCGGAGTCGGCGAACGAGCGCGGGTACACCTGGTACACGACGGCTCGGGTCCACCACGGGGCGTCCTGGGTCGTCCACGTCATGCGAGGGGTCCTCTCGTCGGGACCGAGGCGGGCACAAGGACCTGCACCTCCTGGTCCAGGTCGATGCGGTCGACGGCGTCCTGGATCGCGATGGTCGCCGCTCCCCGGGCCCAGGCAGAGAAGCCCGACTCGTCGACGAACAGCTGGACGGGCTCGGCGCGGGGGTCCCGATCGGCCGCGATCGCCGCACGCACCCGCTCCTCCGCGAGGGAGAACAGCGCGATGCCCTCACCGGCGAGCACGGCCGCGGGCTGCAGGGTCAGGTTGGCGGCCATCGCGACGAGACGTCCGAGGGCARCGGCTGCCTCGTCGACGACGGTCGTCGCCGCCGGATCGCCCTGCGCCGCCAGACGCAGCACCTCGTCGTAGTCGACAGGGCGCTGGAGGGCCGCCGACACCTGGGCGGCGATCGACCCCGAGGTGAGCATCGCCTCGGCGCACCCGCGGTGGCCCGCGTGGCAGACGGGTCCGGTGGTGGCGAGCGGGATGTGCCCACCCAGCCCGACGCCCGCCTCGCGCGAGTGCACCGCCTGACCGTTCACGACGAGCGCGTAGCCGATGCCGGCGCCGATGGTGATGACCACGAACCCGGGGATGCCCCGGCCCATGCCGAACCAGCGCTCGGCCTCGGCGAGGGCGACGAGGTCGTTCTCGATCGACGCGGGGACACCGAGCTCGGCCTCGACCAGCGTCGCGAAGGGCACGTCCGTCCAGTCGAGGAAGGGCGCGAACTCGACGCGACCGTCGCGGACGGCCCCTCCGAGCGAGACACCGACGCCCGCGAGGCGGTCGACGCCCAGCCCCCGCACCGCTCGGGCGATCTCGGCGGCGACGCCCTCCGGGTCGCGGCGCTCGAGGCGGTGCTCCTCGTAGGCGAGGAGCCCGGCGCGCACGTCCGTCGCGACCACGTGCAGAGCCTCTCCCGTGACCTTGACGCCCGCGAACTGGGCCAGGCCCGGCCGCACGTCGAGCGGCCGGACGGGGCGGCCGACCGAGCCGTCGGTGCGGTCGTCGAGCTCGATGAGCAGTCCGCGGTCGAGGAAGGGCTTGGCCAGTCGCGTCAGGCTCGGCGGCGACAGACCGAGCCGGCTGGTCAGCTCGCTGCGCGAGATCGGCCCGTGGATCAGGACCGCGCGCGCGAGGGCCCGCTCGCTCTCGCTCAGCACGCGCTCCACCCGTTCATTGATTCCATCATGACATGAAGGACTGCTCGAACGGGAGGGAATCGCCGAATCGCACGGCTTGTGGACCTTGTTTCTTCCGTGTTAGAACTATCTCATGCACTCTCACGACGAGGTGATCCCCGACRACGGCCCCCGCTCCACCGCGGAGGGACGGGTGCTCCACCTGCACCGCGGCGGCACCAGCGTCGTGATCGACCTCGACACGGCCCCGAACCCCGCGATCGTGCACTGGGGCGAGGAGCTGACCGGTTCGACCGACCAGACGCTGCGCAGCCTGGCCGTCGCCGCCCGTCCGCAGCGGGTCTCGGGCGGGCTGGACGAGCCCGCCCGCGCCACGCTCGTCGCCTCACCTGCCGGTGGCTGGCTCGGCACTCCCGGCCTCGAGGGCCACCGCGACGGGGCGTCGTTCAGCGTGCGCCTCGAGCTCGTCGGCGTCGAGGTCGACGAGCACCGTGCAGTGCTGTCGCTCGTCGACCGGGAGGCACGGCTCACTGCGAAGCTCGAGCTCAGCGTCGGAGTCTCCGGTCTGCTCCACCAGCGGATCACCCTGCGCAACTCCGGCGACTCCCCGTACACCGTCCAGCACCTGCACCTCGCGTTCCCCGTCCCGTGGGACGCCACCGAGATCCTCGACACCACGGGCCGCCACCTGCGGGAACGCTCGCCGCAGCGGCACTCCTTCGGCTTCGGGACGTACCTGCGGGAGAGCCGCCGCGGACGGCCGGGCGCGGACGCCACGCTCCTGCTCGCCGCGGGTCGTCCCGGGTTCGGCTTCGAGCGCGGCCGCGTCCACGCGGTCCACGTCGCATGGAGCGGCAACCACCGGCTCGTCGCGGAGCGGTCCGTGTCAGGCGAGTCGTTCCTCGCCGGCGGCGAGCTGCTCGCCCCCGGAGAGGTCGTCCTCGCGCCGGGTGGGTCGCTCACGTCGCCGGAGGTCATCGGGTCGTGGGGTGACGGCCTGAGCGAGCTGGCCCACCGGTTCCACGACGAGTGGCGCAGCCGACCGGCCCATCCTCGCCGGCCGCGGCCCATCACCCTCAACACGTGGGAGGCCGTCTACTTCGACCACTCGCTCGACCGGCTGACCGCGCTCGCCGACGCCGCGGCATCCGTCGGGGTCGAGCGGTTCGTGCTCGACGACGRCTGGTTCGCCGGCCGTCGCGACGACACCGCGGGCCTGGGCGACTGGTACGTCGACGCGACGGTCTGGCCGCACGGGTTGCACCCGCTGGTCGACCACGTCCACGCCCGGGGCATGGAGTTCGGCCTCTGGGTGGAGCCCGAGATGGTCAACCCGGACAGCGACCTCGCCCGGCGGCACCCCGACTGGATCCTGCGCGCGCGGACGACGCTGCCCCCGGCCGCGCGCCAGCAGCAGGTGCTCGACCTCGCGCACCCCGATGCCTACGCCTACGTGGCGGAGCGCTTGCACTCCTTGGTGGAGGAGTACCCGATCGCCTACCTCAAGTGGGACCACAACCGCGACCTGCTCGACGCCGGCAGCGGCCCGGACGGGAGCGCCCGGGTGCGCGAGCACACGCTCGCCCTCTATCGCCTGCTGGACGACCTCAAGGAGGCGCACCCCGGGCTGGAGATCGAGAGCTGCGCCTCGGGTGGTGCGCGGGTCGACCTCGGCATCCTGGCTCGCACGGACCGGATCTGGACCAGCGACACCCTCGACCCGCTCGAGCGTCTGGTCAACCAGCGGTACACGGCGCTGGTGGTCCCGCCCGAGCTCATGGGCATGCACCTGACGAGCCCCGTCGTGCACTCCACGGGCCGGACGGTCGACCTCGACTTCAGCGCCGCGGTCGCCCTGTTCGGTCACGTCGGGATCGAGTGGGACCTCACCGCCACCGACGCCGAGACCCGAGGCCGCATCGCCACGTGGGTGGAGTACGCCAAGCGCATCCGCCCGCTCGTGGCGACCGGCCGGACCGTCGACGTCGACGGCACCGAGGCCGGCATCGACGTCCGCGGTGTCGTCGCGCCCGACGGCACGACGGCCGTCTTCACCCTCACCCAGACCGACACCACCGCCGCGTACCCCCCGGGACGGGTCCGGATACCCGGTCTCGACCCCGGCCGGCGCTACCGCATCGAGGTTGTCGGCACCCCGACGAGCGCCGCTGCTCAGTCCGAACTCCACTGGGAGGTCTACGACACCACCGTGACGGGTCGCGAGCTCGAGACCGTCGGCCTCCGCCCCCCCGTCCAGTACCCGCAGAGATCCACCGTCATCGAGCTGGTCGCTCAGGACTGAGCAGCCAGCACCCGGCGCAAGGAGGCGCACGATGAGACACCGAATGACGCGACGAGGTCGCACCGCAGCCGCGGTCGGCACGATCGCCCTGCTGGCCGCCGTCAGCGGCTGTGCGAACGAACCGTCCGACGGCGTCACCACCCTGAACTTCTTCCAGTTCAAGGGTGAGGCGCTCGAGGACTTCACTCAGATCATCGCCGACTTCGAGGCGGAGAACCCTGACATCCGGGTGGTGCAGAACCAGGTCGCCGACGCCGACACCGCCATCCGCACGCTGCTGGTGAAGGACAAGGCGCCCGACGTCATCACCCTGAACGCGAGCGGGAACTTCGGCCGCCTCGCCCAGGCCGGGGTCTTCTACGACTTCTCCGACGAGCCGGTGCTCGACACCATCAACCCGGCGGTGCAGGAGATCATCGCGGACCTGGGCACGTACGGCGACGAGGTCAGCGGCCTCGGCTACGTCAACAACGCCAACGGCGTCATCTACAACCAGGACATCTTCGAGGAGCAGGGCCTCGAGGTCCCCGAGACCTGGGACGAGCTGGTCGCTGCCTGCGACGCGCTCGAGGCTGCCGGCATCACCCCGTTCTACGGGACCCTCGCCGACTCGTGGACCGGGCTGCCCTCCTTCAACGCGCTCGGCGCCTACCCCGCCGGCGACGACTTCTTCGACCAGATGCGCGAGCAGGGCGAGGAGACCGGCCCGGACTCGGCGGTGTCGTTCCAGAAGGACTTCGCCGAGGCGATGGACCAGCAGTACCAGCTGTTCGAGTACATGCAGGACGGCTACCGCGGGGCCACGTACGACGACGGGAACGCCGCGTTCGCCAACGGCGAGGTCGCCATGCTGCTGCAGGGCATCTGGGCACTGAGCCCGATCAAGGGCATCAACCCGGACATCCGGGCGGGGATCTTCCCGTACCCGGCCACGGACGACCCCGCCGACCGCGTGCTGGTCTCCGGCGTCGACGTCGTCGTGACGATGGCGAGGGACACCCCCCGCCAGGAGGAGGCGCTTCGCTTCATCGACTACCTCTTCGAGAAGGACGTGATCGAGGAGTTCGCCGCCTCGCAGAACATGATCCCGTCCGTGGAGGGAGCCGAGCTCAGCGACGAGCCTGCGATCCAGTCGGTCGCGCCGTACTTCGACGACGGCCGCATCGCAGGGTTCATCGACCACCAGATCCCGCCCAGCATCCCGCTCGCGGCGATCGACCAGCAGTTCCTGTTCAGCGGCGACGCCGAGGCCGCGCTCGCCACCCTCGACAGCGAGTGGAGCAAGGTCGCCGCTCGCACCATCCCCGTGACGGGAGATTGACGATGACGTCCTCCACGCAAGCCCTGCCCGCGGCACGAGGGGCCGGCGACGCCGGAACCCCCCCGCCGCGACGCGCCACGAAGGACCGTGCACAGTCCACGTTCTACTGGATGGTCTGGCCCGCGGTCATCGCGTTCTTCCTGTTCCACACCGTCCCGGTGCTCGTCGGCATCTTCTTCAGCCTGACGAACTACGCCGGGTACGGCGCCTGGAACCTCGTCGGCCTGTCCAACTACGTCAACCTGTTCAAGGACGACCGGGTCCTGCAGGCGTACGGGTTCTCGTTCCTGTTCGCGATCGCGGCCACGGTGCTGACCAACCTGATCTCGTTGTCCATCGCGATGGGCCTCAACACCAAGATCATGGCGCGCAACTTCTGGCGGGGCGTGTACTTCGTGCCCTACGTCCTGGCGATCCTGGTCATCGGCTACGTCTTCCAGTTCTTCTTCTCGAGCTCGCTGCCCAAGATCCTGTCGGGCATCCCGCTCTTCGCCGACAACATCCTCACCAACGAGACCTGGGCGTGGACCGCGATCGTCGCCCTGGCCGTCTGGCAGTCCTGCGCCTTCGCGATCATCATCTACCTGTCCGGGCTGCAGACGATCCCGCGCGAGCTCTACGAGGCGGCGTCGCTGGACGGCGCGAAGGCGTGGCGGCAGTTCCGGTCGATCACGTTCCCGCTGATCAGCGCCTTCTTCACGATCAACGTCGTGCTGAGCCTCAAGGGCTTCCTGCAGGTCTTCGACCCGATCGTCGCCCTCACCAACGGCGGGCCCGGCACGGCCACGGAGTCGGTCACCCTGCTCATCTTCCGCGGCGGGTTCTCCGGCGGGGAGTTCGCCTACCAGACCGCGAACGCGGTGATCTTCTTCATCGTCATCACGATCGTCTCGCTCTTCCAGTTCCGGGTCCTTCAGCGCAGAGAGGCGGACTTCTGATGACCACCGCCGGAACCATGCTCGGCCAGGCCGAGCCGGTCCTTCCCGAGCCGCGGCGACGACGCACCAAGAACGTCGCCGACGACGACACCCGCAAGATCAACTGGTGGGTCACCGCACTGATCGCGGTGTGCTCGCTGACGATCCTCGTCCCGCTCTACCTGGCCGTGGTCGTGGCACTGAAGACCCCCGACCAGCTCGCGGCCGGCACAGGCTTCGAGTGGCCGAACCCGGTGAGCTGGGGGAACTTCGCCGAGGCGTGGGAGCGGACCAGCTTCCCGCAGGCCCTCATGAACACGGCGATCATCACCGTCGGGTCGGTCGTCTTCACGCTGCTGACCAGCTCGGTCGTCGCCTACGGCATCGCGCGGAACATCCACCGGCCGTTCTTCAAGGGTGTGTTCTTCTACCTGCTGGCGGCCCTGTTCATCCCGTTCCCGATCATCATGCTTCCGCTGGTGAAGCAGACGTCGCTCCTGGGCCTGGACAACCAGGCGGGGATGATCGTGCTCTACACGATCTACGGGTTGTCGCTGAACATCTTCATCTACACCGCCTACATCCGCTCGATCCCGATCGAGCTCGAGGAGGCGGCGCGGGTGGACGGTGCGTCGACCTGGCGGGTGTTCCGGCAGATCATCTTCCCGCTGCTGACCCCGATGAACGCGACGGTCGGCATCCTCACGTGCGTCTGGGCGTGGAACGACTTCATCATGCCGCTCGTGGTCCTCACCGACCCCGGGGCGCGGACGCTGTCGCTCGCGCAGTACGTGTTCCAGGGGCAGTTCAACACCGACTACACGGTGGCGTTCGCGTCCTACCTCATGGCGATGGCGCCCCTGCTGGTGGTCTACATCTTCAGCCAGCGCTGGGTCATCTCCGGGGTCACCCGGCGAGAGGAGCGGGCCCGTCGCTGCGTGCAACTCAGATGAGCACKGCGCCCTTCGACGCCGACTGCACCAGCTTCGCGTACTTGGCCAGCACCCCACGCGTGTAGGTGGGGGGCAGCGGCGCCCAGCCGACCTTGCGGCCGTCGAGCTCCGCGTCGCTGACCAGCACGTCGAGGGTCTCGTTCGCCACGTCGAGCCGGATCCGGTCGCCGTCCTTGATGAACGCGATCGGTCCGCCGTCGACGGCCTCGGGGGCCACGTGGCCGACGCACAGGCCCGTGGTGCCGCCGGAGAAGCGGCCGTCGGTGAGCAGCAGGACGTCCTTGCCCAGGCCGGCGCCCTTGATCGCACCGGTGATGGCGAGCATCTCGCGCATGCCCGGACCGCCCTTGGGGCCCTCGTAGCGGATGACGACGACGTCGCCGGCCACGATCGTCCCGTTCTCCAGCGCGTCCATCGCGGCGCGCTCGCGCTCGAACACCCGCGCGGTGCCCTCGAACACGTCGGAGTCGAAGCCGGCCGACTTCACCACGGCGCCGTCGGGCGCCAGCGAGCCGTGCAGGATCGTGATCCCGCCGGTCTTGTGGATCGGGTTGTTCATGGCCCGCAGGATCTTGCCGTCGGGGTCCGGCGGGTTCACGTCCGCCAGGTTCTCCGCGATCGTCTTGCCCGTCACGGTGAGGCAGTCGCCGTGCAGCAGGCCTGCGTCGAGGAGCGCCTTCATGACGACCGGGACGCCACCGATGCGGTCGATGTCGTTCATGACGTAGCGGCCGAACGGCTTGAGGTCGCCCAGGTGCGGCACCTTGGCGGCGACGCGCGAGAAGTCGGCGAGCGTGAGGTCCACCTCGGCCTCGTGCGCGATGGCCAGCAGGTGCAGGACCGCGTTGGTGGAGCCACCGAAGGCCATGACCACGGCGATGGCGTTCTCGAAAGCCTCCTTGGTCATGATCTGGCGCGCGGTGATGCCCTTGCGCAGCAGCTCGACGACGGCCTCGCCGGACTTGTGCGCGAACGCGTCGCGGCGGCGGTCGGCGGACGGCGGGGCCGCGGAGCCGGGGATCGACATGCCGATGGCCTCGGCCACCGACGCCATGGTGTTGGCGGTGTACATGCCGCCGCAGGCGCCCTCGCCGGGACAGATCGCGCGCTCGATGCGGTCCACGTCCTCGCGGCTCATGAGCCCACGGGCGCAGGCGCCGACGGCCTCGAACGCGTCGATGATCGTGACGTCCTTCTCGGTTCCGTCCTCGAGCTTGACCCAGCCCGGGGCGATCGACCCGGCGTACAGGAACACGCTGGCCAGGTCGAGGCGGGCCGCCGCCATGAGCATGCCCGGCAGGGACTTGTCGCAGCCGGCCAGGAGCACGGAGCCGTCGAGGCGCTCGGCCTGCATGACGGTCTCCACGGAGTCGGCGATGATGTCGCGGCTCACCAGCGAGAAGTGCATGCCCTCGTGGCCCATCGAGATGCCGTCCGAGACCGAGATGGTGCCGAACTCGAGCGGGAAGCCGCCCGCCGCGTGCACGCCCGACTTGGCCGCCTGCGCGAGACGCTGGAGCGACAGGTTGCACGGCGTGATCTCGTTCCACGAGCTCGCGACGCCGATCTGTGGCTTCGCGAAGTCGTCGTCACCCAGGCCGACCGCGCGGAGCATGCCGCGCGAGGCGGTGGCTTCCAGGCCGTCGGTGACGGTCCGCGAACGGGGCTTGATGTCGACTGCTGGTGGGGTGGAGCTGGAGGCGTTGTCCGACGTCACGGTCATGCTCGCGAGTGTATGACTGCCGTTCCGCCTGGCCACGGGAGGGTCACTCTGCGGACCACGAGGCGGGCGGGCAGCCGTCGGGCGTCAGCGGGGCGGTGCCGTCGATCCCCGCTCGACGAGCGAGGTCACGAGCCGGACGTGGGTCTGCTCGACCGGCTGCCCGGCCATGAGCGTGATGAGCAGCGCGATGGCTGCGGCACCCATCTGCTGGATCGGCTGGTGCACGGTGGTGAGCGCCGGCGTGGTGAGCGTCGACTCCGGGATGTCGTCGAACCCGATGATCGACAGCTCGGACGGGACGTCCAGGCCGAGCTCTTGGGCGATCTCGAGGGTCCCGATCGCCGAGAGGTCGTTGGCGGCGAAGATCGCGGTCGGCCGCTCCGGGAGGGTGAGGAGCTCGCGGGCGGGCTCGTGCGTCGAGTCCTTCCGGTAGTCACCGGCCCGCATCAGGCCGGGCTCGACCGCGATGCCCGCGTCGGCGAGAGCCTTGCAGTAGCCGGCCTCGCGGAGCCGCGAGGACTCGAGGTCGGACCGGCCGCCGATGAAACCGATCCGCCGGTGCCCGAGCCCCAGGAGGTGCTCGACGGCCTGCACGGCCCCGTTGAAGTTGTCCGAGTCGACGGTCGGCAGGCCCGAGGGCCCGGCGTGCGGGTCGATCGCGACGACGGGGACCCCGGCGTCGGCCTCCAGGACCGTCGGGGTGACCAGCACCGCGCCGTCGATCAGGGTGCCGCTGAGCCGGGACAGGTACCGCCGTTCCCAGCCGACCCCGCCGGTCAGCTGTCCGCCGGTGTAGGCGAGGAGCGCGTAGCCGGAGTCGCCGAGCCCGGTCGACGCGCCCTTGAGGATCTCGGCGCTGAACGGCTCGAACTCGGCCACGAGGATGCCGATCACGTWCGTCTTGTGCGAGCGCAGGCTCCGGGCGACCAGGCTCGACTCGTAGCCGAGCTCCTTGATCACCTCGCGCACGTGCGAGGTGGTGCCGCTGGCCACCCCGTACCGCTCGTTGATCACCTTCGAGACGGTCGCGGTGGAGACGCCCGCCCGTCGCGCGACATCGGTGATCGTCACCCGTGGACCCATGGCCTGAGACTACTGCAACGAAAACGTTATCGATAACGTTTGACACGCCCGTCTTTGGGATGCCCGTACTGGTGAGATCCCCAGGATGGCGCGCGGGACCGGCCTCTGTCACCCCACCCGGAGGTACTCGAACCGTTCCACGTGCGCCGTCGTCGTCGTCGGGCGCCCGTTGCTGGTGGCGTACACCCCGATCCACAGCCCGAGGAAGCCGCCGGTCGCGACCGAGTCCAGCGCGCGCCCGTCGACGGTAGCGACCAGCACCGGCTCGCCCTCCCCCTCCCCGGCGAGGAGCGCGTAGTCCTGCCCGCGTGCACGCACGACCAGCGCGACGGGTCCCTCCGCGCCCAGGGGCAGCTCTCCGAGCGTGGACTCGACGCCGCCGCGGCGCTGCACGGCCACGACCCTGCGGCCCCGGGCACCCTCGGGGCCGGTGACGAACAGCCGCACGTGGTCAGCCTCCGACTGCCGCACCGCGAGGCCCACGTCCTCGCCCGCACCGAGCGCGGCCCGCACGAGCACGCGCACGTCGACGTCGGCGTGCTGCTGACGCACGCCGAGGAACGCGGGCGTACCCGGCTCGCTCAGGGTGGTCGGCCGCAGCCTCAGCTCCCACCCGTCCGCCCGGGGCGACGCGAACGCGTCAGCGGGCGCACGCAGGGACGTCCACCGGAGGTCGTCGGGAAGGACCGCTCCGGACACGACACCCTGAGCCGCGCCGAGGCGCGCCGGTCCCGCGAACGGCACCTCGACCTCGGCGGGGACCCGACCGGCACCGGGCGCGAGCACGGGCCACCCGTCCTCCCAGACCACGGGCACCAGGAACGTCTCGCGGCCGAGGTTGTAGTGGTACCCGCCGTACGGGCGCATGCCCAGCAGGACCGCCCACCAGCTGCCGTCCGCCGCCTCGACGAGGTCGGCATGCCCGACGCCGACGACCTCGGACCCCTTGCCGAGGTGCCGGTGCGTGAGCACCGGGTTGCCCTTGTTGCCCACGTAGGGACCGGTCACGGCGTCCGACCGCGCGACCGACACGGCGTGGTGGAACTCGGTCCCACCCTCCGCGGCCACGAGGTAGTACGTGCCGTCGACCTTGTACAGGTGCGGTGCCTCGGCCCAGACGACGCCTCGCAGCGCACCGTTCCAGATGACGTGCTCCGGCCCGACGAGGGTCATGGTCTCGCGGTCGAGCTCGCGCACCCAGACCTCGGTCTGGTCGTGCCACTCCGGCTCGCGCGCGAGGCGGGTGCCGTGCACCCAGACCCGGCCGTCGTCGTCGAAGAAGATCGACGGGTCGATGCCGTCGGCGTCGAGCCAGACCGGGTCGGACCACGGCCCGGCCGCGTCGGTCGCGGTCATCAGGAAGTTGCCGCCCCGCGTCGCGTCCTGCTGGTCGACGAGGGTGCACACCAGCCAGAAGACGCCGTCGTGGTGCCTCAGTGTGGGTGCGTACAGGCCGCCCGAGGACGCGATGCCGTCGAAGTCGAGCTGTCCTGCTCGGTCGACGACGTGACCGACCTGCTCCCAGCTGACCAGGTCCTCGCTCCGGAGCACGGGCAGGCCCGGGAAGTACTCGAACGTCGACGTGACCAGGTAGAACGTCTGCCCGACGCGGCAGATCGACGGGTCGGGATAGCACCCTGGGAGCAGGGGGTTGCGGGCCACCGTCATGAGGAGACGATCTTCACTTCCACCGTGCGGGGGTCGTCGATCGTGACGTCGTGCACCGCGCCGGTGATGGCGAGCCGCGCGCGGTCTGTCGCCGTACCCGGGATCTCGCGGCGCTCCGTGCCCTTGCCGTTGGAGATGACACCTCCGGTGGAGTCCTTGGTGCTCGTCCCGGCGTGCGACGCCGCGGCGTGCGCGCCGATCCACACCTCGACCTCCCCGGGCTCGACGATCCTGACCATGCGACGGTCGGAGAACGCAAACCGGGTGGTCGGCACCGAGAACGTCACGCGGCTGGAGGCGCCGGGCTCGAGCTCCACGCGCGCGTAGCCGAGCAGCGCCGCCACCGGCCGGGTCACCGTGCCGTGCACGTCGTGGCCGTAGAGCTGGACGGCGTCGGCACCGGCCACCGGGCCCGTGTTGGTCACCGTCACCGCCGCCGTGAACGTGCCGCTCGATCCCACGGACGAGTCGACGACCAGGTCGGAGTACGCGAACTGCGTGTACGACAGGCCGAACCCGAACGGACGCAGCGGTGTGGAGTCGGTCGAGGTGACGTCGGACGGCCCCCCGAGGATCGGGTGCAGGTAGGAGTACGGCTGCGAGCCCGAGGAGCGCGGCATCGAGACCGGGAGCCGGCCGGACGGGTTCACCGCTCCGGTGACGACGTCGGCGACGGCCAGCCCGCCGCCCTCCCCCGGGAAGAACGCCTGCATCACGGCACCCGGACGCGCGCCCGGCCCGTCGAGCGCCCAGTCGATCACGTAGGGCCTCCCCGTCAGCAGCACCATCACGACGGGAGTGCCCGTGGCCACCAGTGCCTCGACGAGCTCGCGCTGGACGCCGGGCAGGTCGAGCGACTCCGAGTCGTTGCCCTCACCCACGGTGCCGCGGCCGAACAGCCCGGCCTGGTCGCCGACGACGACGACCGCGACGTCGGCGCCCTGGGCGGCCGAGACGGCCTCGGCGAACCCCGAGGTGTCGTCGCCCTCGACGGTGCAGCCCTCGGCGAACACCAGCTCGGGTTGCGCCATGCCGGCCCGGTCGAACGCCCCGCCGAACGCGTCGAGGACCGTCGGGATCTCGAGGCCCATCGGCAGCTCGGGGTGGTGCGGCAGCACGTGGTTCACGAACGAGTAGCAGCCCATGAGGGCCTCGGCGCGGTGCGCGTTCGGGCCGACGACGGCGACGCGCGACGGCGCAGCGGTGCCCCGGTTCAGCGGCAGCAGCCCGTCGTTCGACAGCAGCACGACCGACTCCTCGGCGAGGCGGCGAGCCAGCGCCTGGTGCTGCGGCGAGTTGAGGTCGATGTCCGTCGGCGGCTCGTCCTCGAACGCGTCGGGGTCGAGGAGGCCGAGCTCCTCCTTCTGTGCCAGAGCACGCAGGACGGCCCGGTCCACGAACCGCTCGTCGAGCTCGCCCGCACGCACGCGGTCCGCCAGCGGCTGCAGGTACGCGTCTCCGGTGGGCAGCTCGACGTCGATGCCGGCCTCGAGCGCGAGTGCGGCCGCCTCGCCCCGGTCGGCGGCGATGGCGTGCATGACCTGCAGGAACGCGATCGCGAAGTAGTCCGCGACGACGACACCGTCGAAGCCCCACCGCTCGCGCAGGAGGGTCGTCAGGTACTCCACGCTCGACGCCAGGGGCACGCCGTCGATGTCGACGTACGCGTTCATCACCGACCGCGCGCCGCCCTCGATGATCGCCATCTCGAACGGGGGCAGGAAGTGGTCCGCGATCTCGCGCGGTCCCGCGCTGACGGGTGCGTGGTTGCGGCCGGACCTCGACCCCGAGTACCCGACGAAGTGCTTGAGCGTCGCGTGGACGCCGGCCTCCTGCAGCCCGCGGACGTACGCCGTACCGATGGTGCCGACCAGGTACGGGTCCTCCCCGATGCACTCGTCGACACGACCCCAGCGCGGGTCGCGCACGACGTCGAGCACCGGCGCGAGACCCTGGTGGATCCCGAGCAGGCGCATCGAGTCGCCGATCGCACGTGCCGCCTCGTGCACGAGCTCGGGGTCGAACGTCGCGCCCCAGGCGAGCGGGGTCGGGTAGGTGGCGGCCTGCCACGCGGCCAGGCCGGTGAGGCACTCCTCGTGGACCAGGGCCGGGATGCCCAGGCGGGTCTCGCGCTTGAGGCGGCGCTGCTCCGACCACAACCAGGCCGCGCGCTCGCCCGGGTCGACCGGACGCGTGCCGTACACCCGCGTGTAGTGGCCCAGACCGTCCCGGGTCACCTCGCCGAGCTTGCTCGAGGTCTGCTGGCCGGCCGCCATCTCGGACTGCATCGGCGCGACCGTGCCGTCCTGGTCCAGCCAGTAGCCCACGATCTGGGCCAGCTTCTCCTCGAGCGTCATCTGCGCGTGCAGGGCACGCACGCGTTCGGACACGTGGGGCATTGCAGGTACGACGTCGACCACGGGGCCCGTCTCCTTCGTCATGGCATTGGGGTGTGTGTCGCCTCGCGACGCACGGACAGCAGGACTGCTCGATGGCACGGCGACCCGGACGCGCGGACGCACCGGCGCCAGGCTCGGGCTGCGGTCAGCCCTTGACCGCACCCGTCAGGCCACCGACGATGCGGCGCTCGAAGAGCGTGAAGAACAGGAGGGCAGGGATCATCGACAGCGACGTGAACGCGAGCACGCGGGCGGTGTCCACGGAGTACTGCGACGCGAACGCCTGGACCCCGAGCGGGAGCGTGTAGCTGTTCTCGTTGTTGAGGATGAAGAGCGGGAGGATGTAGCTGTTCCAGCTCGCGATGAACGCGAGGATCCCGACGGTCACCACGCCCGGGATCGACAGCGGGACCACCATGCGGAAGAAGAACCCGAGCCGGCTCGCACCGTCGATCGACGCCGCCTCCTCGAGCTCCTTCGGGATCGCCCGCAGGAACGGCACCAGGATGATGATCGTCGTCGGTAGGGCGAAGGCGATCTGCGGGAGGATGATGCCCCACAGGCTGTCGCTCAGGCCCAGGCCCCGGATCATGATGTACAGCGGGGTGATCGCGACCGTCATCGGGAACATCAGACCGGCGGCGAACAGGGCGTACAGAGCGGCGCGGCCGTTGAAGTTGTAGCGAGCGAGCACGAAGCTGGCCGCCACGCCCAGGACCACGACACCGATAGTCGTGAAGACACCGCAGATCACGGAGTTGGCGACCTGCCGCCAGAAGATCGAGCTCTGCAGGACCTCGGAGTAGTTGACGAACTGCCACGTCGACGGGAAGCCGGACGGGTCCACGGTGATCTCGGCGTTCGTCCGGAAGCCACCGATGATGATGTAGAGCACCGGGCCGATGCACAGACCCACGAGGGCCCAGGCGGCGACGTAGGTCGCCCAGCCGGCGCGGCTCAGGCTCGGGCGCTTGCCGCCCTTGAGCGGGCGCGGTGCCGTCGGGCTCAGTGGGGGCGCGGTCGTCGTGGCCATCACTTCTTTCCTTCCGTGAGGGCACCCTCGGTGTCACGCCGGAGCACGAACCGCTGGTAGGTCAGGGCCACGACGAGCGAGATGATGAACAGGACCACCGCGACGGCGCTGCCGTAGCCGTAGTTCGCCGCGTTGCGGCCGTTCACCACCATGTAGGTGGCCATGGTCGAGGTCCCGGCCGTGGCGGCCACGTACTGGCCCCAGATGATGTAGACGAGGTCGAAGAGCTGGAGCGCTCCGATGATCGACAGGAACGCCCAGATCCGAATCGTCGGGCCGAGCAGCGGAAGCGTGATGCGCCGCTGGGTCTGCCAGTAGCTCGCGCCGTCGATCGCCGCCGCCTCGAAGAGCTCCTCAGGGATGCTCTGCAGGCCGGCCAAGAAGAGGATCACCGCGAACCCGATGTACTTCCACGTGATGATGATCATCAGCGAGGCCATCGCGACCTTCGGGTCGGACAGCCAGTCGACCGTCCAGTCCGGCAGACCGATCTTGGTGAGCACGTCGTTGACCGCGCCGTTGGTCTGGAGCATGAGGCTCCAGCCGGTGCCGACGATCACCTCGGAGATCACGTAGGGCACGAAGATCAGCACCCGCACGATCGAGCGTCCGCGCATCTTCTGGTTGAGCAGGAGCGCGAGCAGCACCGCGGCCGGGCCCTGGAGCACCAGGGACAGGATCACGATGACGAAGTTGTGCCGGACCGCGTCGTGGAACGTGGTGTCCTTCAGGATCACCAGGTAGTTCTGCAGTCCCACGAAGTCGGTGGGCGGGCCGAAGCCCTTCCACTTGAAGAACCCGTAGTACCCGGCCAGGAGCACCGGGAAGATCACGAACGTGAGGAACATCAGGACCGCACGCCGCGCCGCCCGGGGGGCCGGGGGCCGGCGCCAGGGCGGCGCCGTCCCCGGCCGAGGAGGAACCCCCGGGCGAGGAGGTCACGGCGAGCTTGCCCTCGCCCGAGGAGTCACTCATGGTGTCGTCTACTCCTTCGCCGCGGCGTCCACGACGCCCTGGACGATCGCTTCCGAGTCACCCTGGCCGGCGAGCAGGTTCACCACGCCGGTGTTGAGCGCGTTGCCCACGTTCTGGCCGTACAGCGTGTCCAGCCACAGCGACACGTAGGGCGCGTCGTTGTAGGTGTTCAGGACGTCCACCAGAGCGGGCTCGGTCACGACGCCCTGCGCCTCCTTGCTGGCGGGCAGCGTGTGGAACGCGTTCGCGTAGCCCTCCTGGTACTTCTTCTGCATCGCGAAGTTCAGGAACTCCGAGCACTCCGCCGGTGCGTCCTTGGAGCAGGAGAAGCCGTCGAGGCCGCCCATCATGGCTCCGGCCTCACCGTCGCCGCCACTGATCTCCGGGAAGGGGAACCAGGCCAGGTCGGCCAGCGGCTTCTGGTCCGGCGTCAGGGACGCGATCACGCCCGGGTCCCAGGCGCCCATGAGCTCCATGGCCGCCTGGTGGTTGGCGACGAGGCCGGCCGACGAACCTGCACCCTGCTGGGCAGAGGTCGTCAGGAAGCCCTCGTTGAACGGGTCGGTGTCGGAGAACGCCGCGAGGTCGTCGCCGGCCTTCTGCCAGCACGGGTCGTCGAACGTCATGTCCGCGGCGGCCTTGTCCAGGGTGTCCTGCGAGCACGCGCGCAGCGCGAAGAAGTAGTACCAGTGCGCAGCGGGCCACGCGTCCTTGGCGCCGAGGGCGATCGGGGCGATCCCGGCGGCCTTCAGCTTGTCGACAGCGCCCTCGAGGTCCTCGATCGTCTTCGGGGTCTCGGTGATGCCGGCCTGCGCGAACAGGTCCTTGCTGTAGTAGATGCCGCCCGGGAGGATCGACATCGGCATGCCGTAGACCTTGCCGTCGATCGTGAAGGCGCTGTACGCGGCGTCGCCGGTCGCAGTCTTCGTCGCGTCGTCGACCACGATCTCCTGCGCCTGACCGGCAGCGACGACGTCGGCCAGCTTGCCGCCACCGCGTGCCATGAAGATGTCCGGCGCGTCGCCCGAGTTGAGGGCGGTCTGGAGCTTGCCGTCCATGTCCTCGTTCTGGATGGCCTGGATCTTGATCGTGACCCCGGGGTTCGCGGCCTCGAAGTCCTTCACGGTGGAGTCCCAGTAGGCCTTGCCCTCACCGGTGGTGGAGTTGTGCCAGAAGGTCATCTCCACGTCGCCGCCGGACGTGCTGTCGCCGCTGCCACCGTCGTCGCCACTACAGGCGGTGAGCCCGGCGGCACCCATCACCATGACGGCTGAGACCGCCAGGAGCTTGCGAGCAATCATGAGATCTGTCCTCTTCGTCGAGTTGCACAGAGTGGAAAGCTGGCCCCTTGCTGGGCGAACTGCTACTGCCACCGAGCATCAGCCCGTGTAGGCCGTGCTGCCCGCACTGCCCGTCACCGACGCAGGTCGGCATCGGTGCCGGTTCTGCGCCCGCCTTGCAAGGGCGGCACCACGTGGAGCGTGGTGCAGTCTCTTCATCACGCACGCCCGGTCTCCGCTGACGGTGGGCGCAGACGCCACTGTTGCAGCCGCTGAGCCCGATCGTCAAACGTTATCGATAACGTTTTACTAACGGTCCCCTACGTCAGGTCCGACGACCTGCCCGCGCCGGCCGCTCCGAAAGTATCGGGCGGGCTCACGATTCGATAACGTTATCAATAACGTTGTCGAGAACCCTGGCGCTCGTGTCCGGTTGATGCGTAATCTCCCGCCCGGAGTGGAGACGATCGCGCAAAGGAGCGCTGATGAGACGTGCACGAGTCCTCACCGCGGTGGCAGCAGCTGTGGCACTGGGTCTGACGACGACCCCGCCCGCGCTGGCCGCCGAGACCGAGCCGACAGTGGTCCTGCAGAACGACTTCGAGACACCCGACCCGGCCCCGTGGGGACCCCGGGGGCCGGTCACGCTGGCGGTGACCGCGGACGACGCGCACGCCGGGACCGGGAGCCTGCTCGTCAGCGGGCGGACCGGCGACTGGAACGGGCCGGCGACGAACGTGGCGACCCTGTTCGACGCCGGCACCACCTACACGGTGTCGGCCTGGGTGAAGCTCGCCCCCGGCACGGTGGGGACGGCTCCGGTGCACTTCACGGTCGAGCAGACGCCCGCCGACAACCAGTACGCCTGGGTCGGCTCCCCCGTCGACGTGACCGCGGACGCCTGGGTGCAGGTGGGCGGCACGTACACCAAGGACGCAGCCGTGACGGCCGCGACCCTGTACCTCGAGGCCGGCGTGATCGGCGCGGCGCACCCGAGCTTCCTCGTCGACGACGTGCTCGTCACCGCTGCCGGCGGCACCGATCCCGTGCCCGGCGTCGTGCCCGGAGGTGCCGTGAACCCGACAGCCACACCCGTCACCGCCGCCCGCGGCACCGGCGACGTCGCCGCGCTGACCTTCGACGACGGCCCCAACGGCGCCACCACGGAGGCGCTGCTCGACTACCTCGGTGAGCAGGGCATCCACGCGACGTTCTGCGTGATCGGCCAGAACATCACCGCTCCCGGCGGCGCCGCGGTGCTGCAGCGCATCGTGCGCGAGGGCCACACCCTGTGCAACCACACCACCAGCTACGCCGACATGGGCAGCTGGACGCCGGAGCAGGTGCAGGCCGACCTCGTCGAGAACCTGCAGATCATCCGGACCGCGCTGGGCGACCCGAACGCCAAGGTGCCGTACTTCCGAGCACCCAACGGCAGCTGGGGTCAGACGCCCGCGGTCGCGGTGGCGCTCGGCATGCAGCCGCTCGCGGTGATCAACACGATCAGCGACTGGGAGACGCAGGACGTCCCGACGCTCACCACCAACCTGCGCGCGGCCATGAAGCCCGGTCAGGTGGTGCTCACGCACGACGGCGGCGGTGACCGCTCCGGCACGCTGGCCGCGGTCCGCACGGTCGTCTCCGAACGGCTCGCCGCCGGCTGGCAGTTCACGCTCCCCGCGGGCGGCTCCGACGACCCGGGCGTCCCGACGACCTCCCTGTCGACCGGGTTCGAGGACGGTCTCGGCGTGTGGGGCGCGCGCGGCAACGGCACCGCGCCGATCGTCGCGACCACCACGGCGGAGGCGCACGGCGGCACCCAGGCGGCGTCTGTCTCCGGTCGCACCGACACGTGGCACGGCCTCGGCGCACCGGTCACCGGCGGCTTCCAGCCCGGCCGGACCTACCAGATCTCCGCGTGGGTCAAGCTCCCCGCGGGCGAGGCAGGTTCCGCCGACCTGCGCGTCAGCGTGCAGCGTGACAACGCCGGCACGTCGTCGTACGACACCGTCGCCACCGCGACCGGCGTGACGGCCGGCGCCTGGGTGCAGGTGCAGGCCTCGTACGTGATGGCCGCGGCCGACTCCGCTCTCCTGTACGTCGAGTCGGCGTCCGGCACGGCACCGTTCCTGGTCGACGACATCGTCGTCACCGGGTCCACCGCTCCCCCGGTCCAGCAGGACATCCCGTCGCTGCAAGACGCGCTCCCGTGGCCCGTCGGGGTCGCCATCGACGCCCGCGAGACCATGGGCACGGGCGCCGAGCTGGTCACCAAGCACTACGACCAGCTCACTGCCGAGAACGCGATGAAGCCCGAGGCCATCCAGCCCACGGAGGGCACGTTCACGTTCGAGGCGGCCGACGAGCTCGTCGACTTCGCGCTCGCGCACGGCATCCGCGTGCACGCGCACACCCTGGTGTGGCACAGCCAGACGCCGGACTGGTTCTTCCAGCACGCCGACGGCACCCCGCTGACGGACAGCGCCGCGGACCAGGACCTCCTGCTGGCACGGATGCGGACGCACATCGAGACGTTCGCGGACCACTACCGCACCAAGTACGGCGAGTTCGGCACCGCCGGCAACCCGATCGTCAGCGTCGACGTCGTCAACGAGGTCATCGCCGAGAGCGAGGCCGACGGCCTGCGCCGCAGCGCCTGGTTCGCCACGCTCGGGGCGAGCTACATCGCGGACGCGTTCGAGATCGCCTCCGAGGCGTTCAACGGCGGCGACCCCGACGGACCGGTCCAGCTCTTCATCAACGACTACAACACGGAGCTGCCCGCCAAGCGGCAGGCGATGTTCGACCTGGTCGAGGGCCTGCTGGCCGACGGCGTGCCGGTCGACGGCGTCGGGCACCAGTTCCACATCAGCCTGTCGCAGTCGGTCGACCAGATGCGCACCACGCTCCAGACGTTCGCCCCCCTGGGCCTGCTGCAGGACGTGAGCGAGCTGGACGTGCAGATCGACGGCACGGTCACTCAGGAGAAGCTCGTCGAGCAGGGCTACTACTACGCCAGCGTCTTCGCGATGCTGCGGGAGTTCCCGGACCTGTTCGCGGTCACCATCTGGGGCCCGTACGACAGCCGGAGCTGGCGGGACGGCGCGCCGCTGCCGTTCGACGACGACCTGCAGGCCAAGCCGGCCTACTGGGGCATCGTCGACCCGACGCAGCTGCCGACCCTCACCCGGCAGGCGAACGCCCCGCAGGCCGACGCCCCGGACGCCCTGCAGTGGAGCCTGCTGCCGCTGCAGACCATCTCGGGCGGGACCGGGTTCCAGCTGCGCTGGTCCGGTGACCGGCTCACCGCGTACGTGCACGTGGTCGACGCGACGGACGACGCCGCGGCCGACACCGTCACGTTCTTCGGCTCGGGCGATCCCGTGGTGGTGACTCGCGACGCGGGGACACAGACCGCGGACGGCTGGACCGCCGTGGCGGAGCTGCCCCTGGCCGCACCCGGAGCCGTCGGTACCACCGTGCCGTTCGACGTCCGCGTGGCCGACGGCAGCGGAGGGCTCGTGTCCTGGAACGACCTGGCCCACCACCAGGAGACCGGCGGCCCGCTCGGCGTCGTCACCCTGGTGGAGCCGGTCGGCTACGTGGCGGTCCCCCAGGCCTCTGCGGCACCGGCCATCGACGGTGCGGTCGACGCCGCGTGGGCCGACGCCCCCGTGGTGCGGACCGAGGTGCAGGTCGAGGGCACGCCCGGTGCCACCGCGGACGTGCGCATCCTGTGGCACGACGACCGCGTCGACGTGCTGGCGCAGGTCACGGACCCGTCGCTCGACGCGACGAGCTCCAACGCCTGGGAGCAGGACTCGGTCGAGATCTTCCTCGACCCGGTCAACGCCAAGTCCGGTCCGTACAACCCGGCCGACGGGCAGTACCGGATCAACTACCTCAACGCGGTGTCGATCAGCGGGGACACCGCGGTGATCRGCGACCGGCTGACCAGCGCGACCGCGGTGGTCGACGGCGGGTACGTGGTCGAGGCGTCGCTCTCACTGGGGCGCACCGTCACGGCCGGTGACCTGGTGGGCCTGGACTTCCAGGTCAACGACGGCACCGCCGGGGTGCGCGGATCGGTGCGGACGTGGTCCGACCCGACCGGGCGCTCGTACCAGAACACCTCGCGGTGGGGCGTCGCCCAGCTGGTCGCACCCGTGGCCCCGGAGCCGACGGCCCCGGTGGTGACCGAGCAGCCGACGTCCGTCGCCGGTGACCTCGGTTCCGAGGTCACGCTCACCGCGGCGGCGTCGGGCTACCCCGCGCCGACCGTCCAGTGGCAGGTGCGCGGCCGCTTGCCGTGGCAGTGGAAGAACGTGGCCGGTGCGACTTCGCCGTCCCTGACGCTCACGGTCACCGAGCGCATCGACGGCAGCCGGTACCGCGCGGTGTTCACCAACACCGAGGGGTCGGCCACCACCGAGGTCGCCACCGTGCGGATCGCCCGCACGGCCCCGGTCGTCACGGTGCAACCGACCTCGGTCACCGCCAAGGCGGGCTCGAGGGTGACGCTCACAGCGGCGGCCACCGGGTACCCGCAGCCCACCGTGCGCTGGCAGCAGCGCTCCGTCGGCGGGCACTGGAGCTGGGTCCGGGGTGCGCACAGCACCTCGCTCACGGTGAAGGTGGCGACGCGGGCGACCGAGTACCGGGCGGTGTTCACCAACACCGAGGGCACGGCCACCACGGCCGCCGCGGACGTCTCGCCCAGCCCTGCGCCTCCGCGGCACCACGGGAGGTGACCGGCCGCTGACGGCACGCCTCCCCTGAATGTCGAGGGCCCCGGATCAACCTCCACTCCGATCCGGGGCCTTCGGCTTGCCCCTCAGCTCCTGCCGCGCGCCTGCCACGTGCACACGCAGACCTCGTTGCCCTCGGCGTCGGCCAGCACCCAGAACGCGGGCGCCCGCTCGTCGCTGACCAGGTGGCCGCCCGCGGCCACCGC